>CAZIUT010000047.1:0-11302 GCA_964542545.1 uncultured Dysgonomonadaceae bacterium
TGCGAACAAAACTTAAGTTAGGAATAGTCAGTGCAAGTTTTCAGAAATAAAATCTTTAATCCTCTTTTATGAGAGATTTTTCAGCTTTTATTACGTTCATCACAATTTTCTGTTTTTCTTTATCAAACTCTACACTAATAGAGTCGCCTTCGTTAACGCTTGTAAGGATTATCATCTCGGCCATTTCGTCTTCTAGGTATTTCTGAATAGCACGTTTCAATGGACGAGCACCAAACTGAACGTCATAACCCTTTGTTGCAATAAATTCTTTGGCTTCGTCAGATATTTTAATTGTAAATCCTAACTCTTCTACTCGTTTGTAAAATCCTTCTAGTTCTAAATCAATAATCTTATGAATTGACTCCCTGCTTAATTGATCAAACATCACCAAATCGTCAACTCTATTTAGGAACTCAGGTGCAAATGCTTTAGACAATGCTTTCTTAATTACACTGCGTGCATGTTCAGTGTCTGATAGGTCTGAAGCTGTACTAAAGCCTACTCCTCTACCAAAGTCTTTCAATTGACGTGTACCAATGTTAGAAGTCATTATAAGAATTGTATTCTTAAAGTCAATCTTTCTTCCTAAACTGTCAGTTATATGACCTTCGTCTAGCACCTGAAGCAACAGGTTGAAAACGTCGGGATGAGCTTTTTCAATCTCATCAAGCAGAACTACTGAATATGGTTTGTGTCTTACTTTTTCTGTAAGCTGACCGCCTTCCTCATATCCTACATATCCGGGAGGTGCTCCAACAAGACGCGAAACTGTGAACTTCTCCATATACTCACTCATGTCAACTCTGATAAGATTGTCGGTTGAGTCAAATAAAAACTCTGCCAACTTTTTTGCTAAGTGAGTTTTACCAATCCCTGTGGGACCTAAGAACATAAATGTTCCGATTGGTTTATTTGGATCTTTCAGTCCAACACGGTTACGTTGAATTGCTTTTGCAATTTTATCAACAGCCTCATCTTGGCCTATTACTTGTGATTTAAGAACATCTTTCATCTGCAACAGACGCTGACCTTCGGCCTGAGCAATGCGTTGAACGGGCACTCCCGAAATCATAGCTACTACTTCAGCTACTTTTTGATCATCTACTATTTCAGGCTTTTCTTTAATTTCCTTTTGCCAACGCTCTTCTTCTGCTTCTAAAGCTACCAATAATTGACGTTGTTTGTCGCGATAGCTTGCAGCCAACTCATATTTTTGAGCTTTTACTGCATCGTTTTTTTGTTGCTCTACCTCTTCCAATTGTTGTTCCATTTTCTCAATGATTTTTGGAATGGTAATATTAGAAATATGCACACGCGATCCTGCCTCGTCAAGAGCATCAATTGCTTTATCGGGGAAGTTACGGTCGCTTACATATCTTTCTGTAAGGGTTACACATGATTTAAGTGCCTCATCTGTATATTTCACATTATGATGCTCTTCGTATCTATCTTTTATGTTTTGAAGTATCTGTAAAGTCTCTTCAGCTGTTGTTGGGTCAACAATTATTTTTTGGAAACGACGTTCTAAAGCACCATCTTTCTCAATGCTTTTTCTATATTCGTCTAGTGTTGTTGCACCCACACATTGTATCTCCCCTCTTGCTAAAGCTGGTTTAAGCATATTTGCAGCATCTAATGAGCCTGCAGCACCACCAGCACCCACTATTGTATGAATTTCGTCGATAAATAGAATTATGTTGGGGTTTTTAGACAGTTCGTTCAAAATTGCTTTAATACGTTCCTCAAATTGTCCACGATATTTTGTACCAGCAACAATAGATGCCATGTCTAGCGCAATAACACGCTTATCAAACAGAATACGCGAAACTTTTTTCTGAATGATACGTAGTGCTAACCCTTCTACTATTGCTGATTTACCTACACCAGGTTCACCAATAAGTACGGGGTTGTTCTTTTTTCTCCGACTTAAAATTTGAGATAAGCGTTCTATCTCTTTGTCACGACCAACTATTGGGTCTAATCTGTTTTCAGATGCCGCTTTAGTAATATCTGTTCCAAAATTATCTAAAACAGGTGTGTCAGATGTAGTTTTTGATGTTGGCGCTCCACCTAGCGGTCTTTGTGAAGAAGAGCGTTCTTTCATACCATCGTCGTCGTCAGTGAAATCAGCCCCCATTGATGGGCTGTCTGTTTCGATATCCAACTCCATATCACCTCTATTATCTACTATACTTTTTACGTATAGGAGTGTGCTTGAATAATCAACATTATATGATTTCATAATTGAATTAATCAAAGTCTTCTTATCTTTTAGTAATGCTAAAAGTAGGTGTTCAGAGTCTGTTGGTGAGCTTTTGGTAATGCGTGCCTCTAATATACTCATCTTGAGTATTTTTTCGGTGCTTTTAGTTACCACTAGCTCATTATTCCCTTCATCAGGTTCTTGAATATCTCTTATTTGAGAATCAATTTGCTCCTTCAAAGATTTTAGATTAACATCAAAATCTTGTAAAACTTGTATTGCTAATCCATCTCCATCACGCAAAATTCCTAGCATTAGATGTTCAGGACCAATATAATTATTTTGTAGTCTTCCAGCCTCCTCACGGCTATAGGCCATGATGTCTTTGACTCGCTTAGAAAATTTATTATTCATTTTTTTATCCTTCCTTATAAAATTGTATTAAGTACAAATATAACAGTTATTTTATATGTGCTATAATTACTGTCTATATTTATTAGTGCAAAAACAATGCCACTATTATCTAAACAAACATATTTGTCTTTTGTTTTAAGACAAAATAAGCGATACATTATAAATAATGCACCGCTTACTTGACTATTTAAAATGAAAAGGTTTACTTATGATAAGTAAGCCGTTAACATCCATATTGTTTTTTCTTGACCTTCAAGGTATCCAACCATAAGGTCTGCAGTTACTTCGTCGTTGGCTTCGCCAGCTAATTCAACAATCTTGCGTTCTTTGGTAATTAATACTTTTAGATAGTCTAAAACAAGTTTTACAGTTTCTCTTCCGTCAGTTACAACACCTGTTTCTTTAATTTCGCTTACTTTTAAATAATCGCTAAAGTTGTGGTTAGGAGTTTCACCTAACATTAAGATGCGTTCTGCAATTTCGTCAATTTGATCTGATGCTTCATCATAAAGCTCTTCAAACTGATCGTGTAATCTAAAAAATTGTTTACCTACAATGTTCCAATGGAAACCACGTAAGTTTGTATAGTATAATTGAAAGTCTGCTAAAAGGTTTTGTAGTTCTGCGCTAACTTTTTTTGTGGCGCTTTTGTCTAAACTTAAATAATCTGTTGTTTTCATACTTAACTTTTTAAATTATGTTTGTTAATTTCTAAGTGTAAAGATACGAAATTTAAAAGTATATTCAAAATAAAGGAGTCTCTATGAAACATCGATATTGTCTATACCAGTATACTATGGCTGAATATGTCTTTTTATATTTTTATTTATACCTTTTTGTCTGTACTAACATTAGGTAGACTTCTAGATTTCATTTTTGTGGTAACTCTGGCTTTAGCTTTCGACCCTGGAATATAGTCGTGGCGATACATATTGAAAAGTAAAACTAAATAGGATAGTAGTAATGGACCAAAAATAACACCCCAGAAGCCAAACATTTGCAAACCTATAATAACACCAAATATGGTTATAAGTGGGTGAATGTCGGCTAGCTGTTTTTGGAGCATAAGTCGCGCTAAATTGTCAACACCTCCAATTACAATTAATCCATACAGTAAAAATATCATACCTGATAATACATCGCCTGATGCAATTATGCCGATGCCCAGAGGAATCCAAACAACCATTGTACCTACTACGGGTAAGATAGTTGAAAATGCAGTGAGAATAGCAAATAATATTGGTTGGTCTATTCCAAATATTATGTAACCTATAAGGGCAAATATACCTTGAATGATTCCTAATAATGGGATGCCTATTGCATTTGCACGAATAATTTGCTTAGTTTCCTCTGCAAGTATTTGTTTATTTTCTTCTCTAAAGGGCAGTATTTCCTTAAAACCATCCTCAAATCCTTTATAATTATACAACATGTAATAGAGTATAAAGAGCACAACAATACTGTTTAGTATTAACGAATATGTGCTGGCTGCCAAGAACTGAAGCGTAGATCCACCAATTTTAGGGATAAAAGCTAAATTATCGAGCGTTATAAGATCGTAGCCAATTCTTGCTTCAATCATATCAATAAAATCCTCCACTTGAAGTAGTAGCGACTGTATATCGAATTCAATGCCCGACAAGGTGTCGACTACTAAAAGAGCAAAAGCTGTAAGAGGAATTAGAAAAAACATTAGGGATTCTATCAAAAGAAGGGAGGCACTCAAATGGCGATTCCAATTTTTCTTTTCAGTAAGATACGCCATTTGGCTGCGCATCATCACAAAAAGAGTGGATGCACCAAAAATACCACTTAGAAAAGGTCTTGCCTCTTTAAAGATTACTAATCCAAGCAATACTAATAGACCAATTAGGATGTATTTGTATTGTTGGTTTCTTATCTTAATCATTCAGAGTATATGTTATAAAAATAAATGTGTGTTTTTTAATGAAAATCTTCAGCTACTGCAAAACCACCCTCAATGAGAGCGTCCTTTGATTTCTCATAATCTTCTTCTGACACTTGCATGTCAATATCGCCAATAGAATAAGACAGTTGACTTGCTGTGTAATTCTTAAGATATACAGTAATGCCTTCCATTTCCAAGAAAGATTGCACTATGGCAACCTCTGATGGAAAATTAAATGTTTTAATTGTAATTAGGTCCATAATCCTTTCTCCTTTTTTATGTGATACAAATGTATATATAATTAAACTGGTTTTATCGTCAAAAAAATGGTTTGTCTGCTTTTTTTGAATTAAATTTGAAAAATTATCTTTTAATATATATAAAACACTCAAGTATGAAAAAAGTTGTTCTTATTACAGGCGCAACATCAGGAATAGGTGAAGCTACAGCATGTATGTTTGCATTAAATGATTACGATTTAATTATCACAGGACGTAGGTCAGATAAATTGAAAAGCCTGAAAGATAGACTCGAGAATGATTCTACTAGAGTTTTGGATTTGTGCTTTGATGTGAGAAATGAAGAAGAAGTGAAGCGGGTGATAAGAGAATTGCCAGAATCATGGAAGAATGTTGATGTACTTATTAATAATGCTGGTTTGGCTGTAGGATTAGACCCTATTGATAAAGGCAATTCAGATGATTGGAATAGAATGATTGATACCAATATAAAGGGACTGCTGTATATGTCATACGAAGTGACACAATTAATGAAGGACAACAAAATAAATGGACATATTATTAATATTGGATCTATAGCAGGTAAAGAGGTTTATCCCAATGGTAATGTTTATTGTGCAACCAAGCATGCAGTAGATGCTTTGAGCAAAGGTATGCGTATGGATTTACTGAAACACAACATAAAGGTTACACAGATTTGTCCTGGTGCTGTTGAAACAGAGTTTTCGTTGGTGAGGTTTCATAACAATGCCGATAGAGCCAAAACAGTGTACGAAGGTTTTGAGGCACTAGTAGCCGATGATATTGCCGATTGTATTTGGTTTGCAGTGTCTCGTCCACCACATGTAAATATTAATGACATGATTGTTATGCCTGCAGCACAAGCATCATCAACGGTGTTTTTTAAAAACAAATAATTACCTGTATGAGTACATTTTGAAAAAGTCGACTTCTCTTATTTACACCCCTAAATCTGTTTGAGGGGACTTTGGCAGTTGAAAGTTTTCGGAACAAATTCCTATTTAATATTTAAGTGTATAAAGAAAACAGTTATGAAAAAAAATATTTTAAGTTTAACGTGTATGTTATCATCCCTTATTGGATACTCTCAAGAGAATATTGATTATCAGCAACCTCCGGCCTCTATTCTTGAATTAGTAGATGTGGAGAGAGCACCTGTAGTTTCTATCGACAGTAAGAAAGAACAAATGCTTTTTTATTACCGCGATGCTTTTAAATCTCTTTCAGATTTGAGTCAGCCAGAGATTCGTTTAGCTGGGCTTCGCATTAATCCTAATACTAACATTGCAAGTACTATGAACTTTTATACCAATGTAAAGTATAAAAAAATAAACGATAAAGATTTACAACAGATAGCTAACTTGCCAGCCGAGCTAAGAATTGCTTACGCATCTTTTTCGCCCGATGAAACTAAGTTGGCTTTTACCAATACCACAGATGTTGGTGTAGAGCTTTGGTTTGTAGATTTACTAACATTGCAAGCAACCAAGTTGACCCGTCCAATACTCAATGCTAACACAGGATCGCCCTATAGTTGGTTCAGTAATAGCGAGGCAATGCTTGTGAAAACTCTTCCTAACGACCGAAAAGCTTTGGTCAGCAAAGAAGATGCAATACCTACAGGCCCTATAGTTACAACTAGCGATGGGCAGATTTCGCAAAATAGAACCTATCAAGACCTATTGAAAAACAAAACTGATGAAGCCAATTTTGAAACTTTGATGACATCCGAAATATATAAAATAAATATTGATGGCTCAAAATCTATGTGGAAAGAGCGCAATCTTCATAGAGGCCTGTCTTTTTCACCTAATGGCGAGTTTGTTCTTCTAAGCACCATTACACCGCCTTATTCTTACTCTGTTCCTTTTTATAGTTTCCCTGTTAAAACAGATGTTTATACATCCGATGGTCAATTAGTTACTGAATTTCATCATAGTGCATTGCTCGAAAACTTACCAGTAGGCTTTATGGCTACAGAAACAGGTAAGAGAAATATTACTTGGAGAGCCGACCAACCAGCCACGCTATATTGGGCAGAAGCTCTTGATGATGGAAATCCTGCAAAAGATGTGCCTTATCGCGACGAAGTCTATCAGCTAGATGCTCCTTTTACAGGCAACCCTCAGTATTTGACTAAAACAATTAATCGGTTTTCTAGTATCTATTGGGGAAATCAAGAGTATGCACTTTTGATTGATCGTTGGTGGAATACTAGAAATCAAAAAACCTATGTCTTTAATCCGTCTGACAATACAATTGACCCCACCATCATTAGCGACAGAAACTACCAAGATGTATATAGCTCGCCCGGAAATCCACATACAGAGCGTAACGATATGGACCGGTATGTGCTAACTATTCAAAAAGATAATATTTATATGTTTGGTGATGGATTTACACCAGAAGGGCAATATCCTTTTATAGACGAGCTTAACTTAAAAACTCAAAAGACGAAAAGATTATACACTTCGCCATACACCGATAAAGTAGAAGATCTTTACTCTTTTATCGATATAAAGAAGGGAACAGTTCTTACACGCATGCAGTCACCAACAGAATATCCAAACTACTATGTGCAGAATATTAAAAATAATAAAGAGCCAGTTCCTGTCACATCCTTCGATAATCCATTTAAAAGCATTGCCGATGTTCATAAAGAGGTAATTACTTATAAGCGCAACGATGGGGTAGAACTATCGGGAACATTATACCTGCCTGCAGGCTACGATAAAACTAAAAAGGAGAAACTGCCCATGATTATGTGGGCATATCCAACCGAGTTTAAAGATAAAAGTAGTGCTGGTCAGAATACTTCTAATCCAAATTCGTTTACCTATTTATCTTATGGCAACCCAATATATTGGGTAACCAGAGGATATGCCATTTTAGATGATGCAGCCTTCCCAATTGTGGGTGAGGGCAATACACAGCCAAACGATTCCTTTATAGAGCAACTTGTAGCTAATGCTAAGGCCGCAATAGATGCAGTAGATGCTTTGGGATATGTAGATAGAAACAGAGTGGCTGTTGGTGGGCACTCTTATGGTGCATTTATGACTGCCAACTTGCTGTCTCATTGTGATTTGTTTGCTGCAGGTATTGCTCGTAGTGGAGCATACAATCGCACACTCACACCCTTTGGTTTTCAAAGCGAAGAGCGTAGCTATTGGGACACGCCTCAAGTATACAACACGATGTCGCCATTTATGAATGCTCACAAGATGAAAACTCCGCTATTACTTACTCATGGCGAAGATGACAATAACTCTGGTACGCACACCATGCAAAGCGAGCGTTATTTTCAAGCACTCAAGAGTTTTGGTGCTCCTACTCGTTTAGTTATATTGCCTAAGGAAAGTCATGGCTATGCAGCTAAGAAAAATGTATTACACTTGTTGTGGGAACAAGATCAGTGGTTAGAGAAATATGTGATGAATAAAGAAGATTGATGTTCTATTTTCATTACGTTTTTACGATAAAGTTAATTGATAGCTAAATGAAGGAGTCTCCTGAAAATATACCTTATTTTCAGGAAACTCTTTTTTTTGTATAAGTACAAAAAAAGCGTGGCAAAAAGCAGAAATATATATCTGCCACGCGCTTATCCTCATTGTATTTGCTAGACATGAGAGTCTAACTTGTTCTTTATTTTATTTCGATTCTTCTATCAACCTTTGGTTCTTCTTGCTCTTCTCGTTTAGGGATATTAATGCTGAGGATACCATTATTAGCTTTTGCACTAATTTTATCTCTGTCAACAGTGTCAGGTAAAATCATGCGTCTTTGGAAGTGAGAGTAAGAGAACTCACGCCTCAAATAGCACGTGTCTTCATCATGATCTTGAGTTTCAGTTTTCTTCTCTACTGATATTAATAGATTGTTGTCGTCATCTATTTTTACGCTAAAATCTTCTTTGGTCATTCCAGGAGCAGCTACTTCTACAATAAACTCTTTTTCGTTCTCTAAAATGTTTAGTGCAGTGTTTGAGCTGTTTGTTTTTTCCATCCATTCGTTACCGAAAAAATCGTTGAATAAACCCGGTAACCAGTTTTGAGTTCTTCTAATTGTTGGTAACATAATTATTATCTTTTCTTAAATTAATTGATTATGTATTTGCATTAATTGATTTCACTCATATATTTGCAAAATATATACCAATACAAAAAAACAAGTAAAATCATTTTAGGTGCGACATATTGTCATGTTTATGCTTTTTAGGTATTGTTCCCTTGCTATTGACCTGACAATAAGTCTTTTTTGCAGTGATGTATTCAATAATATTAAAAAACTACACAATAGGTTCTCTTTAACCAATGCTTTTGTATATTTGTATCTTAAACTATAAAACAAACAGGAGAAAATTATGAAAGTGTTTAAAACAAGTGTTCTTTTTGTAATATTTATTTTAATGATATCGTGCACACAAGAACAAGCTAAAGATGGCTACACAGTTGTGTGGGAAGAGAATTTTGAAGATTCTACTAAGCTTGTAAGCAACTGGTCTAAAATACCACGAGGTAAAAGCGATTGGGATAACTATATGAGCGATTATGATGGCCTCTATGAAATAAGAGATGGAAATCTTGTATTGAGGGGAATCAAAAACACCTTGTTGCCCGATGATTCAGCACCTTATTTAACAGGAGGAGTTTTCACAAAAGATAAAAGAGTTTTCGGTCATGGTCGAATTGAGATTAAGGCTAAACTATTTGGTGCACGAAGCGCATGGCCAGCTTTCTGGTTGCTACCCGAAGATGATAAATGGCCACATGGTGGTGAGATTGATATTATGGAGCGATTGAATATGGATGGATATATATATCAAACCATACATACTGACTATACGATTAATCAAGATGGGAAAGACAATCCAAAGTCTGGGATAGTAGCGCATATCAAGCCCGATAACTACAATATATATGCAGTTGAGCTGTTTGCCGATTCTGTTAGATTCTTTATAAACGATACACATACTTTTACCTACCCTCGTATAGAAACAGATAAAACTGGCCAATTCCCTTTTGGCGACCGAAATTTTTATCTTCTATTAGACATGCAGTTAGGTGGTAAGTGGGTAGGACCTGTAAACGAGCAAGACCTTCCTGTAGAAATGCACATCGATTGGGTGCGTTTTTTAACAAAAGAAGAATAGTACTAGAGAAATACAGAAAAGGAAAAAAAGAGTACTCTTCATATTATACGTTCTTTTACGATGTTTTACAGAGTTTTGCACTGAAGTATTCAATAAAGCTTGTAATACTTCTGCATGAGGAAGTATAAAACGCTCTCTTTCCGAATCAGTATTTTGAGACATTGCTTTTGGAAGCTTTTATTTTTGCGAAAAGGAGGTGTAATAACTAAAATAGCCTTAGCTGTCAATTAATAATACTTTCCAAAAAAGAAAAGTATTTTGTAAGCACAATTAATGTTGCCTGCAAAATACTTTTTTAATATAGTAAGCATATAAAAAAGACTCTATTTTTGGGCATCTTTAAGAGATTTAATTCTATTGTAAGATATCTTCAGCTCAGCATGATGTTGTGTTAATAATGAGCGAACATCGGTAGTTAGCCCTTCAGATGCGAGTGCATCATTGTAGGCCACTAATGCTGCATCTTCACCATCTACACAATTGTCTAGCACCACCTTTCTGTCGAAACCACCAAAAAAAGCTTTCACATCCATCCATACACGGTATATCTTACCTGCATTGGTAGTACCTGTTTCTACTTCATTACCAGTTTCAATTATTTTTGGTGTGAGTTCGGAAATAAAGTTCTTGCTTTGGTTTATTTTTTCTTGGAAGAGTGTTTTCAAATCAGCATCTTCTTTTTTTAGCTCTTCCACTGCTTTTTGATAGCCAACTACTCTGTCGTTATTTATAAGAATGAGGTCGTTTAGTAAACGTGCTTGTTTGTCAGTTATTGTCATAGTTGTATTTTCTGTTTATGCCGATATATTTGTATTGTATGTAGTATAAAACAACAAGAGTTAAGTCTTTGTTCAAAATATTATCTCGTATTTTTTTAATTTGCTGGTAGTGGGTATGTTGTGTTTTGTGGTGAGCTGTTTTTAAAAGTAGGATATTCAAGTACTCATGAAATATATGAGGAATAATGCTTTAAAACAATCTATAAGTAATAACAAATAGAATTAGCAGTGTAGTTTGCTATGTAGTGTTGCTGAAGGTTATCAACTAAATTGCAATTCTTCTTTCAACAAGAAGCCCATATATAACTTACTAAGTAAATAATGAAATAAATGAAAAATAGACTATATTGCTTTAGCAATCTAAATTCGTTTAAAGCTGCGAGGATGCCTCTCGTGTATATCATAAATTAATTATACGCAACAAATATACAACTTTTTAAATGAAAAGCAGTATAAGGCCTGTATTCGCAGGGTCAACCCATCAAATTTGTAACAATTTAATAAGACACTCCTTATCCCATGCCGCCCTCAGTCTTTTAGTTACTAAGCTTCCTTTTCCTTTATCCTTTTTCAAGAGATTTA
>CAZIUT010000048.1:0-11284 GCA_964542545.1 uncultured Dysgonomonadaceae bacterium
AGAAGCTAGCATTTAAACAGACTACTATTTAGCACTCCGTAGAGCAAGAAGCACTCTTGTAGTAAACATTCCTCATATTATTCCAAGCTTCGAAGAGGCTAGTAGTAATGAATATTTAGCCACAAAGAGGAAATTAAGAGTGCAATTGCAATAATGACATTTACAATAATGCCTATTTTAAGTACCGCTAGCTTAAATCTCAGACTTGTGCTTACAATCCAAATTGTAATAGAGTATCAAGGGAAAGCTTGCGCTATACACAAAAACAATACATAATCTATAGTTTGCAATTTCACTATTTTTATTAAATAAAGAATATATCTATGAACTCTCTCAGTTTTTATTCTTAAATTTGCCACCTTAGTTTACAAGTATATACACACAATAACAGGTCTATGGAGTTTTTAATTATTGTGCTTATTAGTTTTTCGGGAGCTTTGCTCTCACCACTCTTATTTAAACTTTTTCCCAAAAGAGCAGGACTGTTATTGGCAGTTATTCCGATATTCTTATTTAGTTGGGCATCAATTAAGATGTGGAGCATTGTAGATGGAGCAGTGTTTCAAGAAACTATAACATGGGTTGAAAGTTTTAATCTCGATTTAATTTTCAGACTCGATGGTCTCAGCGTTTTCTTTTTAATGCTCATCACAGGCTTTGGTATTTTCATTCATGTTTATGCCAATTCTTATTTATCAGAAGATAAAAACCGACCACGCTTTTTTGTGTTCCTATCCCTATTTATGGGCGCAATGGTTGGGCTAGTTATGTCGGGTTCACTTCTTATGATGTTCGTCTTTTGGGAGCTCACAAGCTTAAGCTCATACCTGCTCATTGGTTATTATCACGACAAAGAAAAATCTCGCGACTCGGCCCTTCAGGCCATGTTGGTTACCGTAATGGGCGGTTTGTTTATGCTAGCAGGCGTCATTCTCATTGGTCACGAAGCTGGCACATTCCGCTTCGACGAGTTAATGAGCAACCCCAATCTAGTATTGCTAAGTCCAAAAGCCAATATCATTTTCATATTGCTAGCCATTGGAGCTTTCACCAAGTCGGCTCAGTTTCCGTTTCATTTTTGGCTACCCAATGCTATGGAAGCCCCCGCACCAGTAAGTGCTTACCTACACTCTACCACAATGGTAAAAGCAGGAATCTTTTTATTAGCACGCATCTCTCCAATCTTCAATGGTCTGCCATTGTGGCACGATTTACTTCCTATCATTGGAGGCTTCACTATGGTTTATGGTGCTTTCAAGGCCATTATACACAGCGATTTAAAGAAAATTCTAGCATATACTACAGTTAGCGCTCTTGGCATTATGGTCATGCTTCTTGGCATTGGCAGCACAATAGCTGTGCAGGCAGCCATGATTTTTGTTTTGGCTCACGCTCTCTACAAAGGCACACTTTTTATGGTGGTTGGAAATATCGATCACCAAACCGGCACGCGCAATGTGAATGAGCTATCGGGGCTTCGCAAGAAAATGCCTTTCACATTTGCAGCAGCAGCATTGGCCGCAATGTCTATGGCAGGCGTATTGCCATTCTTTGGTTTTGTTGCCAAAGAATTATTATACAATGCAACTGCCTTCAGTCCAGGTTGGAGTTTTCTCACGCTGGCCTCCACTTTTGTAGCAAGTGTTTTATTTGCAGCCTTGTCCATTGAAATAGGCTATAAAATATTCTTCGGCAAAGAGGTTAACACTCCCATAAAAATAAAAGAAGCACCGCCAGGTATGTTGTTTGGTCCGTTGGTTGCTTCACTCTTAGGATTAATAGGAGGTTTGTTTGCCGAACAACTTGCCCAACCGCTTTTACATCACTCATCCAATGTGGCATTAAAAGTTGATAGTGTATTAGAACTTATGCTATGGCATGGTTTCAATCTTATATTTGGTTTAAGCATACTCACACTAGCTGCAGGTTGGGGTGTTTATCTCATTCGTCATAAAATAAGAGCCTTTGCCAGTCGTTTCAACCTTAATAATCTATTTGGCCCTGAAGCTATTTATAATCAATTTATCCCTGGATTGCTAAAAGTTTCTAGTGCACAAACTCGCTTTTTTCAATCTGGATTTTTGAGGAACTACCTAGTAATCATCGCCATGTCTTTTGTAGCATTAGTTTTCTTGGTAATTGGTTTTGGTAGTTTCGATGTTTCATTTACCAATTTGTTTCAATCGTCTGTAGGTTTTCTTTTACACGAAGTGCTCATTGTTGTTATAATGCTCCTAGCCCTTTGGAGGCTTGTAGTCTCAAAGTCGCGCCTTACTGTAATTATCTCAATGGGCTTAGTTGGCTATAGTACTGCCCTCATCTTCCTGTTTTTTGGTGCGCCAGATGTAGCCATGACTCAGTTCTTAATAGAAACCCTATCTGTTGTTCTTTTTGTACTTATTCTCAATAAATTGCCGCTCTTTGTCGACATATCTAGATCTATGGCTGTTAAGCGTATTATACCCGCTTTGCTTTTTGGACTAACCATGGCTTTTGTATTGCTTTGGGTGCAACAAACAGAACTCAACCCGTTATTGAAAGAGTACTTTGTGCAAAATAGCTTTCTACAGGCTAACGGACGAAATATTGTGAACGTTATTTTAGTAGATTTTAGAGGTTTAGACACTATGGGCGAAATAACCGTTTTAATGGTGGCATCACTGGGTGTCTACTCATTGCTTAAGATTGGCAAAAAGAGTAAATCTTCAACTTCTAATGTAAATGAAGAGTTGGGAGCCAAAGGAGAGTTGAAAAAATAATAAAAGACAAAAAAATGAGAACAGTTATATTAGATACTACAGTAAGGCTATTGATGCCACTGTTTTTTATATTTTCGTTGTTTCTGCTTTTTCGTGGACATAACCTTCCAGGAGGCGGTTTCATTGGAGGCCTTTTGGCTGCCATTGCACTCTTTTTGCACTCCGTTGTGTATGGCGTTGGCCCCACATTGAAACGCTACCGTTTAAATCCACCTAAACTTATAGCTGTTGGTTTGTTGGCATCTCTTGTGTCAGTTGTAATATCCTTGTTTATGGGACTCACACTGTTTACTGGTGTGTGGAGTGGTGTTACATTGCCATTGATTGGCGAGTTAAGTACCCCCTTGTTGTTCGATGTAGGCGTATATCTAGTAGTAGTGGGTGTAGTATTGAATATTACGTTTGTATTAACTGAAAACTGATAAAATAATATGGATGTTTTATTATCTATAGTAGTTGGTCTTTTATATGCAGCAGGTTTTTATATGCTGCTTAACAAAGGAATGACAAAAATGATTATTGGCATAATGGCACTAGGCTATGCTTCCAATCTGTTCATCTTTATCGTTGCTAGGCTCACACGTGGTTTGCCTGCACTTATTAAACCTGCCGATAGTGTGATTATGTCAGACTATGCCGACCCAATTCCTCAAGCATTTATTCTTACCGCAATAGTTATTGGCTTTGGCATTCAAGCCTTTGCTATTGTATTGCTCCGTCAGGTTTACATGAAAACAGGAACAGCCAACATGGACGAATTAAATTTAACCGACAAACTAGAAGACTAAACATGGTGAACGACCAATTAATTATATCATCGGTATTGTTGTTGCCATTACTGGCTGCAATTATCAATTTGTTTTTCTGGAGCAGATCTAATGTGCAACGTGTTTTAGGCTCTATTTTTGTTTTAGCCCATTTGGCTTTTTCAGTTTTGCTGATAGGTTCGGTTGTAAACAATGGCATTGTAGTGCTCAACGTAGGAGGTTGGCTTCACGGTTACGGAATTATGCTGGCTGTCGATTACCTTTCGGCCGGAATGATTGCCCTCACTTCATTTGTGTCGGCACTGTCGTGGTTTTATTCATCGCGCTGGTTCAAAACTAAAAAGATGGGCTATCTGTTCAATGTAGTGTTTTTCACATTGCAGCTGGGCATTATCGGAGCATTTATGGCGGCCGATTTGTTTAATCTATATGTGTGGTTCGAGGTAATGTTGGTGAGTTCTTTTGTATTGCTCACCTTAGGTGGAGAACGATTTCAGCTTGAAGGATCAATAAAGTACGTAGCCATCAATGTGTTCTCGTCAACCATTTTTCTGGCTGGCATAGGAGTTATTTATGGCCTCACCGGAACTGTTAATATGGCCGCCGCAGGTGTTGCGCTCGATGCATTTTCAAACCAAACCTTGCCAATGGTTGCCGCAGTTTTCTTTTTAGTGAGTTTTGGTATAAAAGCCGCCATCTTCCCACTCTTTTTCTGGTTACCTTCATCCTATCATACCCCACCCATTGGCATATCGTCATTCTTAATAGCATTAATGACCAAAGTGGGTGTCTATACTTTAATACGCTTTTTCACCATCATCTTCCCACTCGATGGAACTATGCTAAAACCCGTATTCATGGTTCTAGCAGGCTTCACAATGGTGGTAGGTGTGTTTGGCGCTGCTGCTCAAAACGATTTCCGAAAAATATTATCCTTCCATATTGTTTCGCAAATAGGATACATGCTCATGGGTCTGGCCATTGGCACTCCACTGGCTATTGCCGGAGCACTTTTCTTTGTTCTGCACAATGTGTTAGTAAAAACCAACCTGTTTTTTATTAGCGGATTGGTTGGTCAAGTGTCTGGAACTTACAGCCTAAAAAAACTAGGAGGCATATTTACTCAGTTTCCACTTATTGCTTTAGTGTTTGCCATATCGGCATTCTCGCTTACAGGTGTCCCCCCGCTTACAGGTTTCTGGGGCAAGTATATGTTGGCAAAAGCTGGTTTCATTTCGGGCGACTGGATAATAGTTGTTGTATCATTAATGGTGAGCATGATAACACTGTTTTCAATGACAAAAATATGGAATCAAGTATTTTGGAAACCTTTACCCACAGAAACAGTTTTAAAACAAACATCTATTGGTGAAGCATATGCCGCTCATAAACCCATGTTTTGGGTAATAAGTGTGCTCACAATTGCTATTTTGGTGGCAAGTTTTTTACCAGGTGTTTTTGTAGATTTCACCGAAAAAGCTGCCAATGTAGTTGTTGAACGCAACCAGTATATCAATTTAATTTTAAACCGATAAGAATATAGAATTATGATACAACTGTTGAAATGGCTAGGAATAGTTGCCCTTGTTGCAACACTCGCAATAAATATGATATATGGCAGTGCTATTTCGGCGCAGTGGTATATAGCCCTGTTCTTTGGCATTGCCTTAGTAGGTTGGCTCACATCATTTTTATATGCTCGCAAAGCTTTCTTTCAAGTAATATATTTAATAGAGCTTATTGTTTTTTTCTTGTGGGAACTTATAGTAGCAAGTTATGCTGTGGCACATGAGGTAATTACACCCTCCCATAGCATGCAACCTGGTATTATAGCAGTGCCACTTGATGCAAAAACCGACCTCGAGATCACCATCTTCACATCGTTGATAACACTCACACCAGGCACACTTAGTCTTGATGTGTCGGCCGATAAAACACTTCTATTTGTTCACGCCATGTATATAGAGAAGGGCAAAAGCGCAGCTTTAGTAAACGAATTGAAAAACGGATTCGAGCGAAGAGTTATTCGTATTCTAGAATAAAAATAAAAAAACATTATGAGCTTAATTGATATTATTCTTACAGTGGTTATTGTTGTGTTGGCAGCAAGTGCAATAATTGTGCTATACCGTTTTATAAAAGGCCCCACTTTGCCCGACCGAGTTACTGCAATAGATCTTATTACAACTATTGTAATTGCCATAATTGTAGTGTTTTCTATATTATGGAAATCGCACAATTTTTTCGATGTGGCCATGGTTCTGTCACTCATCTCTTTTTTAGGCTCTATATCGTATGCGTTTTATCTAACTAAAAGAAAAAAATAATGTCAATACAAGATATTTTCAGCATAGTTTTAATTATAGTAGGAACAGTTTTGATGCTAATCTCTGCCATCGGAATTATTCGCCTGCCCGATTTCTACCTGCGTATGTCGGCCATAACCAAAGCGGCAACATTAGGCTTGTTTTTATTGCTAATAGGGCTAGCTATCTATTTCAACAATCTTGGTTTGTCCATTAAATCGTTTGTTATTATCACCCTCATTTTATTGACCAATCCAGTAGGAGCACATGCTATTGCGCGCGCTGCATACAAGAATGGCACAAAGCTATGGGAAGGCACTACAATGAATGAACTAAAAGATATGACCAACCGCAAAGATGAGTTGGAGAAACAGCTACAAGAATTGCCAGAAGATCATGCTATCATAACCGAACTAGTAGCATTATACAAAAAACTACCAGAAGCACAGGGTGGAAGTTTGAAAAAAGCAAAGATGATGGAGAAGAAGTTGTTTATTAATTGTAAATAGCGAGGTTTGGGACTCGGAATTCGGAACTAGGGACAAGGGTACAGGATATTGGTACTAGAGATTACGGTGGCTGAGCCTGTGGAAGCCTATTTTAAAAAACAGATTGGGTAGTTTATCCTTGCTTTTGCAGCCATGTTTTAAAAGATTAAGTTTAATAAAATATTGGTATACTAGCTGGTTTTAGCTCAGCAAGAGCAATTTGTCTGCAAAATATCCCTTGTAAAATGGTTAATGATTGATTTTTAGTTGTATGCAATGCTTTTTTGTTAACCGCAAAGGGAGTGCTGAGCTTATGTTTTTAACTTTTATCCTTATCACACAACCCTCAACTACCTAATATTCACTCTTATACCTATTTTAAGGTTTAGGTTTAAAGGCTTTTCTTTATATATAGTTTCTATATTGCTTCCGTTATCAAAATAATACCCCAAGCCAGGTTCAGCGAAAATGCCTAATTTAGAAGACAAATTATATTGTATTCCCACCGAACTGTTTACAGAAAACTGAAGCGGGCTTTCCTTTATATCATTCTCCTCTGTCGATACAATCGTATTATTAAGAATAAAGTCTGTATGAGATTTTCCAGCAATAGACTTCTCAACCAAACCTCCCGCAGAAACATAAAAACTCAACTGTTTATTTTCCCACACATTGTAGTTAACATTCAGCGGTATTCCAATATATTGCAATGACTGCTCTGTTTCGTACAAGTTTTTGCTTGTGCCTGAGGTAAGTTTCGATGAAAGATAGGTGTATGTAAGACCACTCTCAATACCGAATTTATCATTAAGCTCATAGCGTATCGATAGTCCTGCTTTCAAAGGCTGTTTATGCTCAGTGTTTGTATAAGACTCTTCTCCTATATTAGAAAACACAACATCGCCCACAGGCCCCTGCTCTTCAACCCCACTGGCCGTCATCTGTTTCGGCAGCGTAGTTCTTGCAACAAGTTCGCCATAACCATTGCTTTCGCCAGTTGAATTGGGCAAATTAGTGCTATATACACTTGCAGTGAGCCTACCGCTGTTTTTAGATGTTTTTCTGAAGTTGTAGTTGTTTAGCGACTCATAATTTGATTTTCCGTTTACAAAGGAGTTCTTTTTATCGGGTTGCTGCTTTTTAGCATCGTCTGTTTTATTGCTATTCAAATCTTTATCAGTAACTTTTTGTTGCTCTTCCGCGTTATCATTCCCAACCTTTTCTGGCGCATCATCCTCAACCAGAGTTTCCACAGAAGCTGCTTCATCATTCTTACTCACCTGTTGCTTGCCCTGTTGCTTGCTATAAGTGCCTTCATTAGTAGCGAAAAAACTTTTCTGTTCTTCTATCTGTTCAGTAGCACTTTCGGTCTTTTTATCTGTCTCCGGTTCATTTATAAGCTGCTCAGTTGTTAGGCGCTCTATATTGGCAGGAACAGTGAGCAAAGAAGAATCTCTATTGCCCAGCAAAAATATAAGTGCAAGCATTGCGGCAACACTACCTATAGTGGCCGACCACAAAAGTATTTTCCTATAACCAATTACAGGAGAGGGCTTCTTATCGTTAAGCGCAACTTCAATATTGTCCCACAAACCCAATGGTTCAGATTCTTCATGAGACTCCATTTTGTTTCGCAAATTATCTATCCATTTTTCTTCCATACATCCGGAGTCTTCTTATATTCATTTATTTTTTCCGCTAACTTGTTTTTGGCTTTATGCAGTTGCGATGCCGATGTATTCTCATTTATATTAAGAATAGAGGCTATCTCTTTATGACTTTTATCTTCAAACACATACAGGTTGAAAACCGTTCGGTATCCAGCAGGCAGTTCACGAATCATTTCTTGTATTACGTGTGCAGGTATATCATCAGCATCGGGCGTTTGGTCTTCTTCGGTTGTCGTATCTGGCAACTCCCATTCATGCTGAACGAAATCGAATCGGTTGCTCTTTTTAAGAAATGTCAAAGATTCATTCACTACAATTCTTGTCATCCAAGCTTTAAGCGATCCAGCTCCACGGTATTCAAATTTATCTATCGATGTATATATTTTAATAAAACTCTCTTGCAATACATCTTTCAAATCGGCTTCAGCAATTATATAGCGCGAGCATACTGCAGCGAGATAATTTATATAATTGTTATATAAATCTTTCATTGCCGAAGAGTTACCCTTCCGTATGCGTTGAACTAATTCAAGCTCGCTATCTTTCTCGCTAAAAGTCATTTGGTGATATTATATACTGCAAAAATAATTATTTAATTAGTATTTGTCGGCCAAACTCTTTTTTTTTTCATAGAAAGAGGGCCGACAAATATTAATAGATTGCTTTTTTTTGAGTATTTACTTTTTCAAATCTCAGGTTGCCTAAGCATTACCCAAGATTGCGATACTTTAATTTATTGCTTGAATAAAGTTGTTTTCGTTGCTAAGAACAAGTTTTCCTGCAGTCTCTTTGTTGGTCTTGTAATCAAACTCCACACTCTTTTTACCACTAAAAGAGTTCCAAGTTAGTTTTAGTTTCACAGTCTCGCCGTTTGTGTCGGGCAAGTCTTTTAAGCTAAATGCAACCAACGCATCACCCGTTCTGCCCGAAGTATCACCATATGCATTATGTCTAAACTCAATTTCATATGGGTTGTCTTCATTCACACCCGTTAGTAAGTTCACAAAGTGTGGCTTTTGAGTATATCCCCACACAGTTCTAAAGCGAAGTGTAAGGTAGCTGTCTTCGGCAATAGTTACCCAGTCATTTACTATTTCCACAGGGTCTGTACCATATATATGGTCAATTTCTGTTTCTAAGTCAAAGGCAACTGTAGGCTTTGTCAATATACTGTCAATCCAGTTTATACGAACAGCCTTGCTATAACTTTTACTATCTTCACCTTTAAGTTCAGTAAAATTGACCAATGCTCTCACCTCTTTATCACCATAAGGCGATTTCACCACGTTCTTAGGTAGCAATGTAGTTTCAGCATCTAGTTGCAAATAAAAAGTATTGTCGTCTGCATGTTTTACGGTAACCAAAGCGTTTGGATAATAGATGTCTAAGTTGTCATCGTTGTCAGAGCATGACTGAAAAAGCAGTGTGAAAAGTAGTATTCCCACTGTTATAAATGCGAATTTTGATAAATGTTTCATTGTTTTTTAATTTTAAATTGTTACACTTTACACTCATTAAACCCCACAATCAGTAAACCTTGCCTGGTTTAAATATAAAGAATGTTAATGGAGTTGGAGACTAGGGACTGGAAAGTAGGAACTAGGTGAAAAAAGTTGTTAGGTTTTAGGCATTAGCTTTTAGCAGATGTGGAATTTGGAACGTATTTATATAATTATTAATGGTAAATTATTAATGGTTAATGGCTGGTTTTGAGTGATTGTAGTGGAAAGTCGAGATTCGGGATTCGGTGAAAACTTGCTGTCATTCCAATATGAAGTGAGAAACTGTCAGACTACTATGTAGGAGTTAAACAGAAACTTCACTACGTTTAGTACGACAATGATGATTATGGATTGCGAAATTACGAAATAGCAAAAAACATGTCATTCCGAACGGATGTGAGGAATCTGCCCAATTGTTATACAATCCAAAAACATACAAATACATTTAACCGCAAAGCTCCCAAAGAAGGCGCAGAGGACGTATTTTTTAAAATGGTAAATGAAATTAGAAACTAGGGACTGGGAACTAGGAAATAGGTGAAAATAGCTATTTGGTTTTAGACATTAGCTTTTAGTTCATTTGGTAAAGCGTGTTCCCTTCGTCCTTCACTCCTCACCCTTCATCCATCAATCGCGTCATAATCATAGAGAAAATATCCACATTATTGCTAAACTCTAAAAAGGGACATTTGCCCCGTTCTTTCTGAATATCCACCCCATTAGAAAATGGATTTATGGCAAGAATGGTGTTTATCCTTATTGTTTTGTTGCCCTTTGCACCCATAAAAATGAGTCGCTTATTAGTAAGGTAAATCTGTCCAGAATCTATTCTCTGCCATTCATCCCTCGATATATTATTCACCCTCATACTCCCAACACGGAATAAACCCCTTTTGCCAATTTTATTCTACCAGTAGGCCCCGCATAGTTTCTTCGCTTCACCACCTTTCACTCTTCCATCCAATGCACATAAGTGCTAAAATGCAACTTCTCCGATTTCTGAATGTTTATATCGGATGTTATCTCTGGCAAAGAGCCATTCTCTATCTGCCAATAAAGCTTATACCTCTCTAGCACCGCTTTCGATTTACTGTCTATTTTCAGATCAATTCCCAAATTCCTAGCAATTTCAATCATCTGCCTCTCTTCGTGTGGCGATAGTCGCTCATCAGAAATTGCACCATCAATAAAACCCTGCAGAATCTCGCCCGCACTCTTGCTGTAAATCTCTTTGGCCACATCGGCCGAGATACGCAATTTACTTCTTAGCTTCTCTAAATTATCTTTCTCAAAATCTTGTAACACACCCTCGCTCACAGCCTTTTTCACATGCCTAGCATACATATTTACGGTCTCCTTCTCTATTACCTCATTCACATTCTTGGTGCTCAACATTAAAATATCTCTCAAGTGATATAGCTGCTTCATCTCATGCTCCTCCAGCTTACCATCGGTTAAGCAGTGGCGCAGTTAAATTGTAAACAAGGCAATTCTGCTTGCTTTAAACTCATGCCTCAAATCTGTTTTATACCTGCACAATATTGAAATTATATTATCTACTGTTACACTTGTTATATTTTTTTCGTTCTCTGCAAGCAGGTTGTTCACTTCAATAATAGCATTCTCCGAAGGGGATATCTTAAACAGACGTTGAAGGAATGAAGGCTCTTGTAGTGGTTCTAGATTAAATATTTTCATGGTTTGGTTTTAGGTTTTAAAATGTTTGTGGGCAATGTGTTGTTGTAGTTAGTTCTTCATTTATCGTTCTCTTTACATGTAAATTGATGTGTAA
>CAZIUT010000049.1:0-11271 GCA_964542545.1 uncultured Dysgonomonadaceae bacterium
AGCTTGTTGACAAACACGAAATCATGGAAGAGAACGATCGCATATGGTCTAAGAAGGTTGTTGTGGACAAAGGAGACTCAGAAATATTTGAGCCAGGACAAATTGTTACTGTTAGGAAGCTACGTGATGAGAACAGTTCTTTGAAGCGTAGAGACTTGAAGCTTGTTGAAAGTCGTGATGCTGTACCAGCAACAGCCAACCAGGTGTTGCAAGGAATAACCAGGGCTGCACTGCAAACAACTAGTTTTATTTCAGCTGCTTCTTTCCAAGAGACAACTAAGGTATTGAACGATGCTGCTATCCATGGTAAGACCGATTTCCTTGAAGGATTGAAGGAGAATGTTATTTGTGGTCATCTTATTCCAGCCGGAACAGGTCAGCGTTCGTTTGACAAGTTGGTTGTTGGTTCAAGAGCAGACTTCGAGAAAATATCTTCAACTGATTCTAATTTTATTGAATGAAAATTAGTTTCTAATCAATAAACGCGAAAGAATAAAAATATATATATCTATAAAGGCTGCTCATATGAGTAGCCTTTATTGTTTATTATTACTTTAATTTATTCTGTGGTTTTGTGTTTTATTGGTTTTATTCATGAAATGACAATCTTGGCGAAAGCCCTTAGTATTTTTAATTTTACATGTTCAATCAAAAAAAGGCTCGACATTTTAAAGCCAAACCTTTTTTAATCTATATTCAAACTCTTATTTAACGAGTTGTTTGTTTATATTTCAACTAATTCTTTTTGTAACTCTTTGTTTTGCAGTGATGCGGGTACAGAATTTTTTATTTCTTCCTCTATTATCTCAATTAATCTTTCTCTTATAAAGTCTTTTCTTGTTATGAGGCTTATTTCTCTTACAGGCGAACTGTTTTCAAAAAACCTCACATTCAGTTTTTGTTTTTCTGTTAAATGATCCAAGGCCATTTCAGGAATTATTGTTATGCCATTATTGTTATCAACAATATTTATAAGTGTTTCTATACTTCCAGCCTCGTATGTAAATGCTGAGTTTGTTATGGTTTTAGTTTTAAGATTGCAAAGGTTCAGTATTTGAGTTCTAAAACAATGCACTTCGTCTAACAACCATAATTTAGCACCTTTCAAATCGGATTCTTCCAATGATGATTTTGCATGTAAAAACCGTTCGTTAGGAGATACATAAGCTAAAAATTTCTCATAATACACTGGTCTTTCTTTCATGCGTTCGTCATGCAGAGGAGTTGCCAATACACCTCCATCGATTTGGCCTTTGGCCAAGTTTGACAATATTTGATTAGTGGTCATTTCACTAATAACTAATCTTATATTTGAGTTGTGCTCGCGATGTCTTTGCATTAACTTTGGTAATAGATAAGGCGACACAGTTGGAATAATAGCTAAACGAAAAACTCCTTTAATGATTCCTTTTTCTTCTTCAACTATCTCTTTTATTTGATAAATCTGGGCAAGTGATGCTCGTGCTTGATCAATAACTTTTCTTCCAACATCTGTTGGTTCAATAGGTGTTTGTGTGCGGTCGAAGATTCTGACCCCTAACTCATCTTCTAGCTTTTGTATCATCATGCTCAGTGTTGGTTGAGTTACAAATGATGATTCGGCTGCTTTAGAGAAATGTCGGTGGTTATCTACTGCAACAATGTATTCAAGTTGTTGGATATTCATATTATATTATGGTTTTATAAAATAATTTGCCCATGTTTGCTTTACTTGTGATTTGAAAAGTATTTCATAAATTGAGCACGTTCATATAAAGCAGGGTCGGGAATGTTTGAATAACTGAGTTTGCCTCTAAAATCTTGAATAGTTTTATAATTGTTTTGACTCATCCATTCTTCTAAATATGTAATCATTTGAGGTATTATTCCTAATCCCTCCTCATACAAAACACTGCATAGTTGCATTGCTGTAGCACCAGCTAAAAGGCCTTTTATAATATCTTCGTGTTTATGGACTCCATAAGAGCATGATATATCGATGTTTGGAGCATATCCCGATGTAATAGCTGTCCATCTAAGAGTTTCGCTAAAGTCTTCGGGATGACTAAATACAGGGCCCGATGTTATCTCCATTGCACTTATATCTATGTCAAGTTGATAGAACCTATTAAAAAGCACTACTGCGCTTACTCCCAATGCTTCTAATCTTTCAATCAGTCCGGGGAGGTTGCTAATAGTTCTTGCCATTTTTATAATAATGGGTATCTTAATTACCTTTTTAACCTCTCGTACAATGTTTATATAAGACTCTTCAAGATATCTATCGCCAAACTGGCCAGTGTTGATTAAAAAAATATTTAATTCTAATGCATCTGCTCCTGCTTCTTCAATACTTTTAGCAAAGTCTATCCAACGAGCTACTTTGTAGCAATTGATACTGGCAATAATGGGTATACTGCATGATGACTTTGCTTCGCGAATCAAATCAAGATATTTCTCTACATGATTCATCTCTACATAAGCATTTATATAATCGCTTGCCTCGGGATAGTCTGACGTGAGATTAAGCTTTTCTGAATGGCTGTCTATTTGCTCTTCGAATAATGACTTCAACACTATTGCTCCTACACCTGCTTTCTCTAGCTCTCTTATTTTTTTTATAGAGTTTGTTAATCCGCTACTTGCAGCAATCAAAGGATTACGAAGTTTCAACCCAGCATATTCTGTTGATAAATTAATCATTGTTTGTTTTGTGTTACAGATTATATATTACTTTTCTTTTTCTATAGTCACCTTCTATACAAAAATACACAAATGTTTTATAATAAGTCCTATTCTCTCTCTCCAAAAACATTTGAACCAACCCTTATTATTGTACTCCCTTCGCTTACTGCAATTTTGTAGTCTGAAGACATTCCCATAGATATTTCTTTAAACTCTGGATTATCAGCAAAGAAATGTTCTTTTATTTTATTGAAAAATGTATGCAGTTTTGCAAACTCTCTTCTTACAATAGTTTCATTGTCTGTAAAAGTTGCCATGCCCATAACTCCCGATAACTGTATGTGTTTGTATTTGCGCCACTTATCGCTTGCAAGAAAATTCCAACATTCTTCTTCTGAGAAGCCTGCTTTTGTGTCTTCTTCTGCAATGTGTATTTGCAATAGGCAAGGTATTACTCTATCAACACTGGCTGCTTGTCTTTCTATTTGAAGGAGTAGCCTTTCAGAATCAACGCTATGAATACAGTTAATGAAAGGAACAATAAACTTTACTTTGTTGCGTTGCAATCTTCCTATAAAATGCCATTCAATATCTTTTGGCAGCTTTGGTTGCTTTTCTATAAGTTCTTGAACCCTACTCTCGCCAAAAATCTTATGTCCGCCGTTGTAAGCTTCTAATATATCATCAACGCCATGAAACTTAGAAACTGCTACCAGCCTTGTTTCTGCTGGTAACAATTTCTTTATTTCAGTTATGTTTTCTTGAATATTCATTATGCTGACTCCTCTTCCTCTTCTTTTATTTCTGCACTATAAGGGTAAACATCCATAATGGCTGTTTCAGTTGCACTTGCAATGGTATAATCAACCATCGATTTATCCATTTCGGTTTCTATAATCTCAACTGCTTCTTTAAGGGTTGATGCCTGAACAAGCATATTTACAGCAGTCTTCTTTTCTGCTCCGCTTTTTTCATCTAAAGAAATAAAGTAGAGTCTCATTTTGTAATATCTATCGCCATGATCATTGAAGAACGATTCGGCATATTTAACGCGCTTGATATCTGAAATAGAAAACTCGCCAGACATATAGGGAGTTATTTCATGAGTAATACGTGCTTCTGCTTCAGTAAACGACCATGCATCTACTAAATAGGGCTCGGTAACCATTTTTTGTATTCCAGTCTCTAACATTTTCTCGTATCTAACTTTACATTCAAACCAATTGTACATATCTTTTTCTTTTTTAGTTTAATGCGAAATTAACAAAATATCCCGAGAATAAGGATTCTCGGGATATCTATTTTTCTGTTTATATAATTTTTAAAGCAACTAAGGTTGTTTCTTTTAAGTGTGTGAGTGATTAATAATTAATAGTATATCTTAGTTTAGCTCCAAATGTTGTAGGTGTTCCTTTTTGAACTAATGGGTTTGAGGTTCCTGCTATATCTTTTGCTTCAAAATAAAAAGCATTGTATGATGTGTCAAATATATTTTTGGCCCATAGTTCTAAAGCAACATTTCTTTTTTCAATAGTTACGCTTGCATTTGTTAGGCCATAAAAAGATTGGTAGGCATCGTTTGCGTCTGTCCAATAAATTTTGCCTGCACCAGTATATTGTGCGCTAGCCGTTACTCTGTCTATAAACGAGCCATTGTTAAATGAGTGACTATAACTGCCACCAACACTTAATGTGTGGCGAGGAGCAAAGGGTATATAATTATTGGTGTAATCAATATCTCCATTCTTATAATTTTTAAATTTAGCACTCACAAAGCCATATTCGGAAAACAGAGAGAGCGAATTAGTAGGAGCATAAGCTAAGCTCAACTCTACTCCTTTGCTTGACGATTTACCTGCATTTGATACTGTGCGTCCTGCTGTGGCATTTTTAAGCAGATGAATTATTTGAATATTGTCAACATCCATTGCAAACAATGAGAAGTTGGCGTTCATCTTTTTATCTAAGAAGGTAAGTCTTCCACCAAGCTCATAGTTCCAACTTGTTTCTGGGTCATAAGACAATTGTTCTTCTAATGTTGGTCTGTCTTTATCATCTCCAAAACTGGGCATTCCAGAGCCTCCACCAGGCATAGAACCACCCATCATATCTCCCATTGCTTTGCCAATGTTTCTCATTAAGGCTTCTTGCATAGCACCTTGCAGGATGTCTGAAAACGACTGCTCATTGTATCCACCTGTTTTGTATCCTTTAGATACTGATGTGTAAATAAAAGCATCTTCTCTTAAATCGTATTGCAGAGCAATTTTTGGCAACACTTCCCAAAATCCTTTTGAGAAACGGCCTTCCATCAGGGTGTCGCTCATTATAGGCATAGATATAGAAGGCATTCCTGGACGCATTGATGGTATATTAACATCAACTTTCACACCCTGCGTTTCTGTAAAATATTCAATAGCTGAGTGCTCGTAGTCGGCGCGTATTCCAAATGTGAGTGACAGTCCGTCAGCTCCAAACAGGCTGTTCATAGACGATTGTTGGAAAAGAGCAATACCTTTTGAAGGTTTGCGATATATACCAGGTAAATCTATTATATCATTGGTGTAAGTAATTGTTCCAGGCATACTTGCTGTTCCTTTGTTTAATTTATCTTGTAGCATTGCCACACCATCTTCTTTTAGTGCAACAGGTGTTGAAACTTTTCTATAGTCGTAAAACCCGAAAGCTCCAACTACCCAGTTGTAACGGTCTTTTTTGTCAGATTTAAATGTTATTTCCTGACTTATTGAGTGTTGATTTTGTTCTTGCAGGATAGAGAATACAGAGCGCGGGGAGTAATCTTGATCCATATACATCTCGTCATTCAAATACTGATATCCTGTATTGGAGTTTACAACAAAACCATCACCTTTATATTTTAAAGATAGCCCTTGAGAAAACAGTTTGCGTTTGTATGACGATGGTTCATTAAAATTTACAGCCGTAGAATCTATGTGCATATATGGGAATGCTCCTTGCGAAACATAGTCGAAAACACTAAATAGGCTAGCGTTGAAAGCATCGTTTGCTTCTAATTCAAGCTTGAGTCTTCCACCCATATTTTCATAATCATCGGCTTTTTTACCAGTGTGGTTGTTGGTAAAGTAGCCATCATTTTTTTTATAATAAAGTGCTAATGAGCTACCAAACTTATCGCTAAACTTACTATAGTTAGACATACGAGCTTCCATCTGTCCATAATTACCGCCCCCAGCTTCCACAGTGCTGCCTTGATAGGTGTGAGGCGAAAGCGTGTAGATATTTACAATACCACCAATGGCGTTTCGTCCGTAAAGTGTGCCTTGTGAACCGCGCAACACCTCAATGCGCTGAATGTCTTGAAATTCGAAATCGAAAGCCGATGCATTAAAGTAGGGAACATTATCAACATATAGGCTCACTGTTTGTGCACCAAGTCTTGCCCCAACTCCGCGAATGTATATAGGGGTAGAAACTTTTGAACCATAGTTTGGAATGAAAAAGTTCGGAACTATACCGCTCATGTCTGTTAGAGATTGCACTTGTCTGCTTTGCAACATTTTAGGCGATATTACTGATAGAGCAGTTGGCATGCGTTTGAGGACACTGGTCTCTTTTACAGAACTTGTAATTACAAACTCATCTAAATTGAGTGTTCTTATAGTATCTTTGCCTTTCTCTTCATCTTCAACTGAGGTGTAGTTGAAAGAGAAGCTGTTAACGACATTTAATGTGAGTAGAAAAAATAGAATTAGTTTTCTCATCGCTTTCTTTTATAATGTAGTTTTATTTTCAATACAAAGTAAAGACAAAAATCAACGCCCATCAATCACTACATATAGTGATTTTTTTCTTTAATTGAGTTGTGATCATGTTCTACAAACATTATTGATAATAATTATTTCTCAGCCGTAGATATATGAAAGGCTTATTTGTAAGAATAAATAAATGGCGAACCCTGTTTTTGCTGACAGCGTAGAGTAAAGTTATTAATTTTGCTCTCTATATATAACTATTTAAGCATGATGGGTGTTTATTATGTATTGTTTAATATTTAAAGTACTACAAATAATATAATGGCTACAAAGTCAGATTTTTGGAACGAACGGTATTCCGTTAAAGAATATGTATATGGCGAACATCCAAATAGTTACCTTAAAGAACAATTAGAGACCCTTCCTGTTGGGAGTATCCTTTTTGTGGGCGAAGGCGAGGGGCGCAATGGTGTGCATGCTGCTAAACTGGGTTGGGAGGTGTTTGCCTATGATTTAAGTGTAGAGGGGAAGAGAAAAGCAGAGAGCCTTGCCCGTAAACATAATGTGGAGATTGATTATAATGTGGGCGAGTTGCATGAAATGGATTATCAAGCAGAACAGTTTGATGTGATAGCGTTGATATTTACACATTTCCCTTCAAAGCAAAGAACTGCTATACATAAAGAGCTTACCAATCTTTTGCGTCCTGGTGGAAGTGTTATAATGGAAGTGTTTAGCAAAAAACAGCTCAATTACCAGGTAAAAGGAGATAGTGGAGGCGGACCAAAGAATATTGATATGCTTTATACGCTTGAGGATATTAGGTTTGATTTTGAAAACTTGAGAGTTGTAGAATTAGAAGAAACCGAGAAGTTTTTAAAAGAAGGAGATCATCATAGTGGTTTAAGTTCTGTGATACGGTTTGTGGGCGTTAAAAACGAATAGTGATTTACCGAATCTCCTATCATTTATTTTCTTATATTATAGGGGGTGTAGTATTTTTATACCTCCATTTAAATTTTTCAACAATAAAAATAAAAAACTGCGACAATGAAAAAAATATTATTAATAGTAGATTTACAAAACGATTTTTGCCCAGGAGGCTCTTTAGCAATAGATGAAGGAAATAAAATTGTGCCCATTATCAATGGTTTGATGGATAAAATGGACTTAATAATTGCTACTCAAGATTGGCATCCTGAAGGTTCCACTCATTTTGAAGATTGGCCAGAGCATTGTGTTGCCAATACTGTTGGGGCTGAACTAAACCCAAGGCTGGATGAAGATAAAATAGACGAAATAGTGTTGAAAGGAACAGGACACGACGATCCTGGCTATTCCGCTTTTGATGCAACAAATATTTCGCTTAAAGACTACCTTAAGGAGCAAAATGTAGGTTCGCTCTATATTGTAGGTCTGGCAACTGACTATTGTGTAAGAGCGTCGGCTCTTGATGCATGCAAGCTTGGCATTCACACTTATGTGGTTACAGATGCAATAGCTGCAGTAGATTTAGAAGTGGGCGATGGCAAGAAAGCTTTAGATGAAATGTATAAAGCAGGCTGCATATTTGTAGAGTCGAAAGATATTTAGAAATTGAAAGAATCCAGATGAGTTTAACTTAGAGCTTGTCTGGATTCTTTTATTTTCCAAACTCAAGCCCTTGTATCGGATACACACCTATCCCAGGCAAGTCTTTAGCAATAATCTTTCCATTTTCAAGCTTTGCACCATCAAAGCAATCATTGGCTATAAGCAAGGCTCCGTCTAAATCTGCAAAATCTAATCCTGCCGATAGTTGTGCTGCTGCTGATATTGCACACGATGTTTCTGTCATGCAGCCAATCATTACTTTCATATCCAATGCTTCTGCCAAATTACGCATCTTCCAAGCTTCGCGCATTCCGGTGCATTTCATTAGTTTAATGTTGATGCCAGAGAAAACACCCTTCATCTTTTCAATATCACTCAATCGTTGCAACGATTCATCGGCGAAAATGGGCAGTGGGCTGTGCTCTGTGAGCCAGGCTGTATTGTCGTAATCATATTTAGGCATTGGCTGTTCAACCATTACAACACCTTTTTCTTTCAACCAATGTATCATATCAAGTGCTTGGTGCTTATCTTTCCATCCTTGGTTAGCATCAACAGCCAAGGGTAAATTTGTAACTGAGCGGATAGCTTCAATCATGCGTTTGTCATCATCTCCGCCAACTTTTATTTTCAATATATTGAAATCGTTCATCGCCTCACGTGTCTTTTGGCCCACTATTTCATGAGTGTCTATGCCAATTGTGAAGGTGGTGTTGGGGGCTTTCTGTTTGTCTAAGCCCCATATTGTGTGCCATGGAGCACCAATCATCTTACCCACTAAATCGTGCAATGCAATATCTATAGAAGCCTTTGCAGCAGTGTTGTTTGGGGCAATATTGTCTACATAGTGCAATATTTCATCTAAGTGTGTTGGGTTTGAAAAAGACGATAAGTTTACTTTTCTCAAAAACTCAATCACCGATGCTTGTGTCTCGCCCAAATAGGGTGGGAGAGAGGCCTCGCCATAACCTACCAATCCATCATATTCAATGCGGATAAGCACAACAGGAGTGGTGTTTCTTGAATACCCCGATATGGTGAAGGTGTGCTTTAGTTGCAAATCGAAAGGGGTATAGCTGAGTTTCATTTTGGTTGTTTTAATCATCATCAGTAAGGCTATTCTTTGCTATAAAAAGGATGTTCCACAATTGGAATTATTCCTGTAGTTTTTTCAGAGCCAATATAGCGCATGGTGCGCAAATAGCGATTTGTGTTGAACGCATCAAATAGCTTATCCTCAGTGCTGAAGCTGCTAATATGAATATAATCTGATGCATGAATAAACTGCATATTGCCAATATATATGCCCACATGAACAACCTTCTCTTTAGGCTCCTCATCCGATGTTTTTGTGCCAAAAAAGACAAGATCGCCTTTTTCAAGATTGTCAAAGTTGCCTTTGTTATCAATCTCTACACCACACAACACCTGTTGCGATGCATCGCGAGGAATAATAACTCCGTGAAGCCAATAGACAATTTTGGTGAAACCACTGCAATCAAGACCTTTAGACGAAGTGCCACCCCATACATAGGGCGCACCCATCAGCTGCTTTGCAGTTTTGACAATGCTCTCTCCTGTAAACGCTATTTCGCCTAACCAACTTTCAACCCCTATTGCATCTTTTTTTTCAACGAAAGCCACTCTACCATCAGGATAGCTTACTTTGTAAAAGTCTGCTTCTTCACCATCCACGGTAAACATGTTTCCAATTACAATGTCAGACACCGATTGAGATTGCGTATCAGCCTTTGTGTATGACTTAGTAAAGTGGTTGGTAATAATTATTTTCGGCTTTCTCCAATGAGCTTTCAGCTCTTGGTGGCTTAAACAGTTTGTTGCACCAGATATCCAGCCAATGTATCCTTCAGGGGTTTGAATGCGAATCCAATCGGCTGATTTATCTAACAGTCTTACGGGCATCCCTAGCAATACTTGAGAAACCATTTCTGAACTATGAGCCGCTTTGCTGTGGAGGTTAGCAACGGAGTTGTAGATAACTCCCCAGTTGCGTTCTCCTATCGCTCTGTCAGGTAATATGCGAATGTTATCTTCTATGTGTGGATGGGTCTTTTTTGCTTCAGCTATCAACTCTTTATATGCAGTCTTGTTTGTTGTTTCACCATTAAGCAATAAACCTTTTTCAGACTCAATTGCTTCAACGGAGAACACCTCCACACGTTTGTCGGGTGCATATTTGTTGCTTATTATTTGTATTAGATGCTCTATGTTATTTATGGGTGATGTTGCTTTCTTCGACATTGTAATAAATACTGTTGTAACTTGTGGCTAATTGATAGTGCAAGATAGTTTTTTCTTTTATTATTCTGAATAATATCAAGAGAAATACGTTTATTAAACATTTTGCTTTTCTGGGTTGCTTGGCTGTGGCTCTTTAATTGAATATTCTTATTCTAAATATTCAAAAAACAAGGATTGAATCTCAAATCCACGCCTCAAGATTAAAAAAAACAAGCGTTGAATTTCAAATATGCGACGCAAGATTTTAAAAACAAGCGTTGAATGTTGAATCTACTACTCAAGATTTTAAGAATAAGGCTTAAATATTCAATCTACGATGCAAGATTTTAAAAACAAGAAGATATAAGCACTAAAAAGAGACAAAAAACGTTCTCAAATATTGAGAACGTTTTTAATTGTTTGATAATATCTTGAAATTGTTTTAATTCTATTTAGTCGTTTCCACGGCTATAGTTAGGGGCTTCGCGTGTAATCATTACTCCGTGAGGATGACTTTCTGCATATCCAGCAGTTGTAATGCGGGTAAACTTCACATGATGCAAGTCTTCAACTGTAGCTGCACCGCAATAGCCCATTCCAGCACGTAATCCGCCCACCATTTGGTATACCACCTCTTGCAAGCTACCTTTAAAAGGTACACGAGCTTCAATTCCTTCTGGCACAAGTTTCTTTATATCGTCTTCTGCATCTTGAAAATATCTATCTTTCGATCCTTTTTGCATAGCAGAGAGCGAGCCCATTCCACGGTAGGTTTTAAATTTACGACCATTAAAGATAACAGTTTCACCAGGCGACTCTTCTGTTCCTGCCAGAAGCGACCCCATCATTACAGACGACGCGCCTGCTGCCAAAGCTTTCACAATATCTCCTGAGTAGCGCAAGCCGCCATCGGCAATGATTGGCACACCAGTGCCTTTTAGTGCACAAGCCACATCGTATATAGCAGATATTTGAGGCATACCCACACCAGCAATTATTCGAGTAGTGCAAATAGAACCTGGACCAATACCAACTTTCA
>CAZIUT010000050.1:0-5716 GCA_964542545.1 uncultured Dysgonomonadaceae bacterium
CAAATATTAGTAGGAACTAAAATGGTTTCTAAAGGATTGGATTTTGACAATGTGCGTGTAGTAGGAATTATACAAGCCGATAGCTTGCTCAACTTCCCCGATTTCCGTTCACACGAAGAAGGTTTTCAGATGATCACACAAGCCAGTGGCCGCTCAGGAAGAAAAGGTGTAGCGGGCACAGTGGTAATACAAACTTCAAATCCCAACCAACCCATTTTTGATTATATCAAAAACAACGACTATCACAATTTCTTTAAAGCTCAATTGGCAGAAAGAAGTATGTTTAAGTATCCACCCTATTATAGATTGATAGTAATTAAGCTGCGCTACAAATATGAGAATAATGTATCGGAAGCTGCCGACTACTTGGCTATGCTACTTAAAAAAACATTGGGAGAGCGTGTGTTAGGACCTGCAATACCAGCAGTGGGGAGGGTGCAGCAATACTACATAAGAGAGATACTATTGAAAATGGAGTTGGGCTATCCTGTGGCACAAGTAAGATCTATACTCAAGCAACATGAAGAAACAACAAGACAACGCACCAAATTTAAATACATAAGAATTCACTACGAAGTAGATATCTAAAAATAAACATGTTATACAACACTACTGTAGAACATATTTATTAATTTGGCTTATAACCAAAGGAGCTATATCTTTGCATTGATAACCTAAAACAATCTTTTTTACCTTATACTAATAACCATAAATTAACCAAAAGGGAAAAATAGATCAGCTCGGCCGAGCTGGTCTATTTTTTTACATATTTCCTCGCCCTTTGCAATATAAATATTTAAGAACTCATGTTTTGAGCGAACAATAAAGCAACGCGATGAAGATTTACAAACAATGATATGAGAGTTATCTAATCCTCTAAAAAAAAACAATGAATGAAAGATACTAAAATAGCTTTCAAATCAATACTACATAAACAATTGACTAAAGATTGTATAACAAAAACTTGGTTGAATGGGAAAAATCTAATACTTTAGCAAAAAATATAAAATTAAATATGCAGTAAACATTGCCAAGGAAAAACAATGACATCATTTAGTTCCAATTATTACGACTCATCTTCTACCTTCCATGGATTTAAACCTAATATTATGGGTACTCGATTAGATTTAATAATTGTTGACTACCCAAAAGACGAAGCCACTTTTTTATGGAACAATATAGTCATAGAATTAGAACGACTGCATAAAATGCTTAATCGTTTTAATCCGAATAGTGAAATTAGTAGGATTAATTTAAAAGCAAAAACAGAAAAAGTAAATATAAGCAATGAAATGTGGGCAATATTAGAAAACTGCAAACACTATTTTTCAATTACCAATAAGCTTTTTGATATCACGCTCAACAATTTTTCAAATGTACTTTTTGATGCAACAACTAAATCAGTTGCATTCCCTTCAAACAGATATAGTTTTGATTTGGGCGGATATGCAAAAGGATATGCACTTGAGAAAATTAAGAAGATGCTTTTAAATGCTCATGTTCAACATGCCCTTGTGAATTTTGGAGACAGCTCAATTGCTACAATTGGACATCATCCATTTGGTGACTGTTGGAGTGTTTCTATTGAAAACCCATATAGTAAAGGAGAAATATTAAAAGAGATAAAATTAAAAGATGAGGATTTATCTACTTCTGGGAATACTCCAAAACACTCAAAACACATCATCAATCCCATGACAAAAGAGTTTATAGAGGAAAGAAAAATTGTATCTGTTAAATCAAAAAACTCAATAGACGCAGAAGTCTTGTCAACAGCCTTAATGTTGGCTACAACAAAACAAAGAAAAAAAATAGAATCAAATTTTAATATAGAAAGAACTTTCATTTTCAATCCCTAAAAAATGGCAAATAATAGCAGAAAACAAGTCGATTTAAGTCTTCGGCAATTTATCAAAGACCTTGGCTACATAACAGGAGGTGGTGCATTATTAGCTTCAGTTCCCTGGCTTCAGTCTTTTACTCCCGATAAACTAAATGAAATAAAAAGAGAAAAAGCAAGGATTGCTATCATTGGAACAGGATCGAGAGGACAATACCACATTCACAACTTATTGCAATTTGAGCATGCTGAAATTGTGGCCTTGTGCGATAACTATCCTCCAAATCTTAAAGAGGCACATGCTTTGTATCCTAAAGCAAAAACATATACAAATTATAAAAAACTGCTCGAATCAAAGGAGATAGATGGCGTTGTAATTGCAACCCCACTAGATTTACATGCTCCCATGTTACTGGATTCTTTATCTGCAGGAAAACATGTTTTTTGCGAGAAATCTATGGCATTAACTATGGAGCAATGCAAAGAAATATACGAAACATACAAAACCAGCAACAGGGTACTTTATTTCTGTATGCAACGCATGTTTGATGAGAAGTACATTAAAGCCATGCAAATGATTCATTCAGGCCTGATTGGTGATATTGTTAGTACAAGATGTCATTGGTTTAGAAACGATGATTGGCGCAGAGCTGTTCCATCTCCCGAACTAGAAAGAAAGATAAACTGGCGACTATATTGGGAGCATTCAGCTGGATTAATGACAGAGTTGGCAACACATCAATTAGAGGTTTGCAATTGGGCAACCAAGCGCATTCCACGCTCTGTAATGGGAATGGGAGACATTGTTCATTGGAAAGATGGGCGTGAAGTGTATGATAGTGTAAGCTTGGTGTATGGCTACGACAATGGTGTGAAGATAACTTACGAGTCTACAATTTCGAACCGTTTCAACGGAATGGAAGAGCAAATATTGGGCCACAAAGGGACTATGGATTTATCGAAAGGTATCTATTATTACGAAGAAGAAGAACCTGGATCGGGTATCGAACAACTTCTTGGTAGCATTGGCAACAAGGTATTTAGCTCTGTTCCAATTGCAGGAGCAAGCTGGCGACCAGAAACAAGAAAGAAATATAAACCACACTTTGTATTGCCTGGCCAACTAAATATTAGTGATGGAGCCTCGATGATAGGTGCTGATAAAGATGGGTCTGATGATATACTGTCGGCCTTTTGCCAAGCATGTATTACTGGTGAGCAAGGAGAGAACATTGTAGAAGAGGCATATAGCTCAACCATACTATCCTTGTTGGGAAATCAATCGATGAAAGAACAGCGAAGAGTAGAGTTCCCAGATGAATATAAAATTCCTTATTTAAAGTTTTAATCTAATGAAAGATATTGTTTTTACAGAAAAACGTCAGAGAAAAGAGTTGCTCATTTTTGGGATATGCTTTACCATTGGTTTTTTAATGAATCTAATTTCTATTATCGTTTATAAAACTCCTTGGTATGAGATTTTCTCACAATTGGGATATGTTTTAGCAGTTGCAATAGCCCTATATATAATAGTTGCAATCTTTAGGGGTATTATTAAATTCATTAAAAAAACTGTGTCGCGTAAATAACCAAAACAGGTTTGCTTACATTAAGTAATTTATAAAAGCCAATATCTTTGTAGGAATGTCTAAGATATTGGCTTTTATATGCTATTAAGCTTTACACAATCAAGATTATCGACGCATACAGCACAACGTCTTTGAAAGCAAAAGAGATGTTATGAATAAGAACCCAACATCCAATTAAAGATTAGCAAGCTAAAATGCAGGTAAATGAATCGGTCCGTCAATACCCACAGGTATTCCAAGCAACATCCATATCGTTATCATCACAGCCCAGGCCAACGTGAAGATAACAGTATAAGGAATCATCAGTGATATTATTGTTCCAATACCGTTTTTCTCATCGTAGTTCTGTGCATAAGTTACTATTAAAGCAAAGTAACTCATCATAGGAGTAATTACATTAGTTACCGAATCGCCAATACGAAAAGCGGCTTGTGTAAATCCAGGATGATAACCAAGTATCATGAACATTGGAATAAAAACTGGAGCCATAATAGCCCACTTTGCAGATGCGCTCCCCATAAACATATTTAAGAAGGCACAAAGAAGCAAGAATGTAAGAATAAGAGGAATACCTGTAAAACCAATACTACTCAAAAACTGAGCTCCATCAATTGCTAAAACCAAACCAAGATTAGAGTAATTGAACCAATAGATAAACTGTGCCGCAAAAAACACCAACACAATATAGCCTGCCATACCCTTCATAGAGTTGGTCATGTGTCTTATTACATCCTTGTCGTTCTTAATTGTTTTTACAATAATTCCATAAATAATTCCTGGCACAAAAAACAACAGCAAAAGCCCCACTATTATACCTGAAAAGAAAGGAGACTTTAATATTCCACCTGTTAGGGGGTCTCTAAACAGTCCATTCTCTGGAATAATAGTCCATGCCATTAAAGCAATAAATATAAGTGTTCCAAAACCTGCCCAGCGCAGACCTTTTTTCTCTAAAGGAGTAATTTGCTCTATCTCCAACGCCGCTTCATTGCCCGTATATTTACCAAGCCTTGGTTCAACAATTTTTTCTGTAACCCATGTTCCTACAAGTATAACCATTATAGCACTTGCTACCATAAAGTAATAATTAACCATTGGGTTTACATTCATTGAAGGATCAATTATTTGTGCTGCAGAGGTTGAAAGTCCTGCAAGAATAGGGTCAACAGAGCCTATCAGAAAATTAGACCCAAAACCTGCGCTTACTCCTGCAAAAGCAGCAGCAAAGCCAGCCATAGGATGACGGCCTAATGCATGAAATATCATTGCTCCTAAAGGAATCAGAATAACATAACCAACTTCCGATGCCAAGTGTGAGAAGATACCTGCCGTTATAATTGCGGCTGTAATAAGTTTTGGAGGAGCGCCCAATACTAACTGACGCACAAGCACTGTGAAAAGACCAGAACCCTCGGCAACTCCTATCCCAATCATTATAACTAAGACCAAGCCAAGCGGTGGAAACTTCACAAAATTGGCCTCAACATTGGTATATATCCAGCGGATACCATCAGCATTTAAAAGATTTCTTACTGCAATCACTTCGCCTGTTGCAGGGTGAGTAGCTTGGAGCCCTACAGCTGATGCCCACCACGATAAAAGTGCTACTATAGCTGCCATCATCAAAAACAGTGTAGCTGGGTGTGGCAACCTATTGCCCACTACCTCTATGGTGTCTAATACTCGCGCAAAGCGGCTTTTTTTAATCATCAATAAATTTTGTTTCTTGCAAAATGGTTAATAAATTAGTTTGCTACAAATAACAAACGTTGAACACTAATCACTTTTGAAAAAGTGAAGTGCAAAGATAATAAAAATTGCGTCTATACTTCACTCAGCATCCCTCAGTTCAACAGCTTGATTTCCGAGCACTTACGCCCCAAAAAAACAGAAAAGCAATCATCTCTTAAAAAACATGTTGTATAACACTATTTTATAACACGTTTTATTACTTGGCATCTTCATTAAGGAAGTATATCTTTGAGATTAATAACCTAAAGACAATCTTTTTTTGACCTTACACTAATAACCAATAATTAACCAAAAGGGAAAAATAGATTAGCTCAGTCGAGCTGGTCTATTTTTTTGTTTATATAGTGCATTTTTCTGTAAAAGATTAGCAGAAAAAGCACCTAAAAACATAAAACTTGTTTTTCTTAGCTCTCAATATTTGGGTGTGAATTCAACTTTTATCTCATTGTTTTTCAAATCTTGCATCGTAGATTGGAAGTTTAACGCTTGTTTTTCGAATCTTGAGTCGTAGATTGAAAGTTTAACGCTTGTTTTT
>CAZIUT010000050.1:5816-11236 GCA_964542545.1 uncultured Dysgonomonadaceae bacterium
CGTAGATTTGAAATTTAAGTCTTCTTTTTTGAATCTTGAGCCGTAGATTTGAAATTTCAGCTCATAAAAATGGAATCTTCAGTGGCAGATTTGAATTTTTTGGAATTCTTTTTTAAATATCTGAATGTGAATGCTCAATTATATCTACAACAAAGCAAAAAAAGAACGAAGAGGTTATTTTCTCTTCGTTCTTTATATATACTTTTAAATAACTTAGTTCATTGTGTGGCTACCTAAATGTTCTGCAGTGTCTACTGGATATCCAATCCACTCAGTAGCAAGAGTTGGGAATCCTTCAGTAGGATTTACTGTTACGCCACCTCTTACAGATGGTTTTCTAACCAAAGTTTTATCCAAAGTTTCTAAATCTCCACCTGCTGACCATTTTTTATTAGGACGTTCACCTATACGACCAATAATATCAACATAGTCTCCTGAAGATATTTTTTGAAGAGCAACAGCATCATCACCATTAAAATAAGTAACAGTTGAAGTTACATCAGCTCCACTATAAATAGCTCCATCTGCATTTGATATAATAAATACAGCTCCATCTGCAAGTGTTCCTGTAAGTTGTATATTGTTACCACGTTCGGTAGCTCCATTAGAATAAAGGACTACCTCATAATCTGTTAAATCAACTGTTGCGCCAGTACCATTATAAATCTCTAGGTATTTATTATTACTACTTCCTTCAACATATTCAGAGAAGAATAGGTCTGTAGCAAACTCTCCACCTGCTGCAGGTTTACCATTTTGTGTTACAGCAACTACAATAGCTGTCAAACCTGCATTATCTGTTGGAGTGAAGGTTACGTTTGCTGTACGAGCTGTTTCTGCGGTATTCTCTGTAGCAGTTAATGTTATATCAGCATTGCCTGTTCCGTTTGCAGGATTGGTTGTTAACCAAGCTGCATCAGAAGCTACTGTCCATGATTGAGCAGCATCTGTTGTAAGCTTGATTATACTTGAAAGCTCTGAAGCTGCATTTAATACTACAGCCGATTTATCTGTAGTAAATACAATTGGGTCTGGATCTGTTCCACCATTAGTAACTAACTCATACTCTTTAGTATTTTTGATGCCAGGAAGAGTATTATATTTAACTAAATCGCCTTTAAAAAGTATTTGTACTTTGTGTAAACTTGCATCTTTACTTAAGCTTAAATCACGCATCTCACCAGCTGGTAGTTGCACATTAACAACTTTATCATCAGCCAATTCATCTTTGTCATCAGCAATATTCAGATTATACTCGGACGCATTGTCTGTACCAAATATCACTTTACCATTATATGAACCTACAATAAAACCTTTTACCCATACACCAGTTTCGCCTTGATTTGCAATAGCTTGTGCTACAGAATAAGGATTTTCTTTTGTTCCGTCACCATCACCAGGAACTACTGGCTCAGTATCAGGTGTAAAACGAGTAGACTCGTCATTGCTCATTCCTGCAACATCTTCTATGTTACGAGGATTGAGTTGCCATTTTCCGAAAAACATAGAGGCTATACCAACAATATCGCCTTTCCCTTTTGGAAGCAGATTGTCTTTAAACTGGGCATATTTTGTAGTAATTACATCTAACAAAGCACCGTTACTATTTTCCAGTGCTCTGCTATTAGTGCTTCCAGTACCCTCGTAAAATGCAAGACCTTCGTATTCTTTAAATTGAACATCTTGCACCTTTACTAAAATACCATCGTAGTTTCCTTCAAGAACCTCTTCAATTGTTAGTTCTATTGGAGCAACGGCAACATCTGTAGCATTAACCTCTGCTTTTGCTGTTCCAAAACCAAGTTGAACAGCTCCGCCGTATTGAGAAAGTTCTGCTCCTGTAATATCTATAATTAGCTCTTCGCCTAAATTAAATTCGTGCTGATCGTCAGTTACACGGAAAGCCAATCCATCGCCAACTTCGTCTTGGAAATAGCCGTTCTTTAGTGATGTGCTGTTTCCACCTGCTCTGTCAGAAATAACAACTGCTTTCAGTTGCATTGGGTCTGTAATTGTTAATGTTCCGCCATCGCTATTAGCATACATAGTGCGAAGCTCATTGATGGTAACAAACTCACCATCCACTCCTGGTTCTTCTTCGGGAGTTAAATCTATATACTCATCACCTATATAACCATCACCCCAGTCGCTAATAGTTGCTCCTATTATTACGGACTCTACACCAGGTTCACCAGAACCATCTAAAACCAGTCTTAGCTGATAAACATACTTCATAGAAGATGTAAGTTCATGAGAAGCTGTCTTCCACTCATAGTCTTTACCCCCTAAAGAAAATGCAAATGTAACGTCTTCAAGGTTTTGCCCAGGAACTAAAATTGCAACTATAGTAGCTTTTTTATTATCGCTTGCAAAAGCTACGTTAGGAGTCACCATTTTCTTAGTAGTCCCTGTAACAATTGAACCATCTGCCAAAGCAAACTCTCCGTCAACTACTACGTCACTTATGGTAGCTGTTAATCCCTCTAATGATGCTATACCTTCGCCAATCTCAACATTCAACACCAATTTAGAAAGCATGTGTTTAAATTGCAGTCCAACATTTTGATTTGCTTTACTTTCGCCTTTTGCATTATTAGAATACAATAAATCGATTGCAGCAAGATCAGATTGTGTTGTTACATCTATATTATATGCATAATCGGTTATTGAATTTTTAAAAGGATAATAAGCCACAAAATCTAAATTTCCAGTTTCAGGAAAAATAATTGGAGCAGCAGTTGGCTTAAAAACACCATTTTCGCCCCCAACAGTAGTATACTTCACATTAGCCTTTCCGTCGTGTATAGCAAGCTCAGAAAGAGCCTGACCTGCTTTAAGCGCAAAAACGCCTATTGCATCGCCTTCGTCCCAGCTGGTGCCAGTAACACGCGTTTGCAACTCTCCAATCGAACCATGAAATGCTGCTTGATTGCCATCACCTATACGTCCGCCCTCAACATCGGACTCGCTGCATGATGCGAAAATGGCTAAACCAATAAATAAAAATAAAAACTTTAAGTGTTTCATAGATTATATACTTTAAATAATGTTTATTAAATTGATCGATATATCGCTGTCTGACTCATTAATTCCAATGAGTCAGACTTTTCTGCTTTTTCACTTCGGTAGCATCAGACAGATTTGGAAAAAAGGTGAATCCTGTTTCATTTTCTAACTCTTCTACAGATACAACACTGTTCTGATAAGAACTAGCATTAGTTTTATTGTCCATCTTAAAAGCAATAGAATACCATTTCTTGCTACTCTTTTCTTGTCTGAGCAAAGCTTTATATAAATATTTGGGAACAGCAACTCTGTTTCCACTTTTTTTATCAGTAGTAAACTCTTCTGCTAAGATGCTTCCTGTTACAACGTAGAGCGTGTCGTATTGCGACTGTTCTGCCCAATCGCGCATTTTCTGCTCTAAATTGTTCCATACACCACCATTCATTTTCACATCTTGCGGCACCATATTTGTTGCATAAAAAGTTGTTCTATTTAACTCTCTCGTTGCACTTCTATCTGCACTTGCTAACATGTGTCCTCTATTGTACGTAGAATTAGACCACCCACTATTATCTGCTTGATACTTTATAGGAATAATTGGGTCATATCCCCAGGCATTAGTCCTGTTGCCAGACCTCATATGAATAGAATGCAAGGGATAAGCTACCCAAAGTGGCACTCTATTTTCAGTATCAAACAAAATAGTATAGTTTCGTTGATTGTTAGGACCACTGTAACCATTGAGCCAGCTGCTGTTCCCAACCATATGACGGGCTGTGAGTGTATTTGGCACATCGCCTCCTGAAGTATAAAATGGAAGTTCCATATAGCTTGTGCCAGGCACAACATCGCTTGCAAAACCATCAAGTCTTATCTTATAACTATAAAGCTTTCCTCCCTCCAATGCATGAGGGACTTTCCATTTGTAAATAGAGTTTTCATTTATTTTAAAGATTACCTCTATGCTATTTTTCTCTGATGTGGGTAGTAACAAACAAGTTGCTTCTTTCTTTATATCGCTGCCTGAAGGAGTTAACAAAAGCTCGCCTGCAGCTGTATCATCAATAGTAAACTCACCATTAACAAGTGAGAAAGATGCTATGGTTTTCAATCCCTTCAGCTCAATTGTAAGTCCTTCTAGCGAACCTTCTCCTTTAGGTTCAATAGTTATGGCTAGTTTTGATAAAACTCTTTTAAAATCTAATGTACTATTTGTGTTTACTTTACTTGCATTTTTTAGATTATTGCTATACATAAGGTCAACTTGTTTTGTAACATCGATTGGATAGCTATACGAAGTAAGGTTTGGCTCATATGGATAATACGATATAAAATCTATTGCAGAACCATCTATTGGATAAAAAACTGACTGACCATCGTCTTTAAACATTCCATTTCCTGTTGTTGAAAAGGATAAGTTATCGTAATTTTCTACAATTGACTGTTCTTGAAGTATTGTTCCATTCTCAATGGCAAAGAGTCCTATTTTATCTCCACTTTCCCAATTAGATCCTATTACTCTAGTTTGTAACTCTTCAAAAACAGTGGCATTAAAGCTAAGTGCCGAACCTTGAAGATCGTTTAGCTGTTGGCTTTCTCTACTACAAGAGAACAGCACGATAGAGACAATTAATGACAAAGAATAAAATTTCTTTTGCATACTTAGATAATTAATTTACAATTTAGCGTTAAATTTCTACTCTATGGAAATATTTTCTCAACAAAGCAGGAAATTGAATTAACAAACTTAATCATTATTAGAGAAAAAAACATCATACAAAACGTTTTTAACACTGTTCTATTTTAACAATAACTACTTGTGACAAGATTATCAAGTTTCAACACCCAATGCAACCGACCAATAATATAGAGATGACAATAAGTGTTTTTAACAAAAAAAGAGATTTACGCTTGTGCATAAATCCCTTTTTAATATCTACGGCAATGTTGAGCCCCAGAGGTAGTCGAACTCACAGTGCAATTATTAAGAGCAATTTTTACAATGGTGCAAAACAGTTGTTTTTAAAACTATATATTTTTAAGCAAATCATTTTTTTCCTAAAATGCAAAAAGGAACAAATTTTATATTTGTTCCTTTTTATCAATCTGTTTTTTAAAGTAGGTTATCCTAAATTACTCAATTCAGAACCTGCTTTAAACTTTACTACTTTTTTTGCTGGAATGTCAATCGGCTCTTTTGTGCGAGGATTGATACCTTTTCGTGCACTTCTTTCATTTACTGAAAATGTACCGAAACCTACTAGAACAACTTTACCGTCATCCTTTAATTCTTCACCAATTGATTCTAATATAGCATCTAATGCTTTTTTTGAATCAACCTTGCTCAATCCTGACTTTAGAGCTACTGCACTTACTAATTCTGATTTATTCATAAGAAAATGATAATAAATTAA
>CAZIUT010000051.1:0-11134 GCA_964542545.1 uncultured Dysgonomonadaceae bacterium
TTTGGATTCCAAGGAGTTCCTCCTTCTATTGCAGTGTCTATTGTTGGCTCTATTTTCTGCGCTGCAGGTATATCGTTGTTGAGCATAAACCTACTCCATTGTAGTAGAGGGTCGTTTGGAGAAGCGTTTTCCCATTTGTTGATAAAACTATTAATCTCGGCTTCTTTTCCCATTTGCTGTAACGTAAGTAAATATACATAGTCACTTGATGCGTAATTTTGCGACTTGTTTTTACTGTATGAGATTATTTTTTCGAAAAGGTTATCTATTTCAGTCTCTTTATTATTATAGTTTTCCAAACATTGGGATTCTAAGAAATTTTCAATTCGCTCGTCAGGATCATAGGGTTTTCCTACTCCAAGATTTTCGGGCCATTGTTTTGCTTTTTCAATGTGTTGTAGAGCCAAATCATATTGCTCGTCTTTATAATACTCAATTGCTTTTAGGAGGTTGGCCTGTCTATATATTACTCTACCTCTAGAGGCTCCTTCATTAGGAAGAATATTACTGTTATTTAATACATCAAGACATTCACTGTATTCATTATTCTCTAATAAGCATCTTGCTACTGTGTATCTTACTTCATAATTTGATGGAAAGTCTTTTAAAGCTTTGTTTGCTATACCTAGAGCTTGATTTATATCTCCTTTATCAAGATAGTAGTCTATCAACATTTTTGAAATGCGCCATTCATCCGATTTTAAATCAATTGCTTTTAATAAATCTGATTCAGCGTCGTAATTTTCTTCGTCGGTAAAGAGAGGGGGTTTAGCAGCATAGAAATAGAACTTATCTGGTTTATTACCACATTCACTAAATAAATTTTTAGCTTGGTCTATGTTGCCTAAGCTCCAATGCAAAACACCTAGCAGGTATTTAGCATGCCAGTTGTCTGATTGTTCTACAGCCCATTTTAATGGCGCAATACTTTCTCTCCTGAAAGGAAATACAAAATCGGGTGAAGTTGAAATAGCTTTATTAAAACTTTCCTTTGATTTTTGAAGTTGATTTACGTTGTTGTATAAATAGGCTAATTTGAATAGAATCATTGTGTTGCCTGGTGCAGTTTCTAGAAGTTTGATAGACTCGTTAATGAATCCTATGTTTTCGTACCAAGATGCCAATTCCATAAAGCTCTCGTTGGGCAACTCATTTTTAATCATTGAAATGAAATGTTGCTTGGATGCTTCTGTGTTCTCTATCAAATTTCTTTCGAATCGAATAAAATGGTTCAGAGGGGTTAAGTTTTCTAGTTGAGTTAAGTAATCTTTTGCGGCATTCACATTTCCGTTCTTGCGATTAACTACCGTAAGTATTTGTAATGCCTCAATATTCTTCACATCGCGGCTAAATACTTTGTGAGCATTTAAAGAAGCATTGTGCCAGTCATTTTCTAGCAAATAGAGCTTTGCTAGCTCAATATATGCACTGCTTTTGAATACCGATGAAAAAGTAGAGGCTACTGAAAATCCATCAATTGCATCATTAATATTGCCAAGTTCTTTATTTATTAATCCATAAATAAAATTTGCATTAGAATCATATGAATCAAGAGATAATGATTTTTGTGCTACACGCAAGGCTTCATTCAGTTCTCCTTGCCTGTAATACAAGGTTGCTATTTGATTTAGAGCGGGAGCATATAAAGAATCTATTTTCAAGCATTCTTGAAACTTAGACATAGCTGTTTGATATTTTCCCTGATACATCCAATTCATGCCTTCTGTATATAATCCATAAAGTGAATCCCAATTAAATTCTTTAGGAATCTCAACAGGACGTTTTAGATTTTCAGGTTTATCAGAATACACTATCTTCTTATTTCCTACAATTACTTTTAAAGGTTCGCTATTATTTTTTATAGAAAATGTAGTTTTCCAGGTTTCAAGAGGTGCAAGATTTACATTATAACTCTCTAGAAGCTTGTCGCCAACAAATACTTTTATTTCATCGTTCGATATTGCTAATGGGCAAAAGCTAATTGTATGAATAGCTCCATTTTTTTCTACATTCAATGTTCCAAATGGGTTCGACTCCGATACACCACCCGTAGATAGTATAGGATACCAATACTCCGTGAAGATATCTGTTTGATAAGGACTAAACGCTACATGTTTAAAGGGGGTGAACATGCTATTAGAGCCTGCTTGATTGGCAGTTTTGCCCGACTGCATTTCCACATATTGTCCATCATTATCAGTCAATAGGTCTTCCCATATACCCCCAGAACGAGATTGAGCCCATGAGAAAATTTTTCGTCCTAGTTTATCTCCATGTGTTGAGAAATGTCCTGACCCAAAATCATGAGCATGCCAATAAGAAGCAAAGTAACCTTTTGTAGAGCCTACTATATGATCTGACTTAGAGCCTCCGAAAGCATTGTTTTTGTACCACGATAAGTTTCTTCCTGCTTTATCTGTTGGCCAACTAAGCGCTTCTCCACCATGACTGAGCCTTGTATCACCTGGAAAGCAGTATTCTAAATCGCCTTCAGCTTGAAAAGCAGCATTGTGCCACTGATAGTAAGGTTGTTCTAAAGAGGTTGTGTTATGATAGGTAGTAGTTGTAGTAAAAAACGCTTTGTCTTTGGGCACGCGTATCTCAACCTCCCACCTAGCTCGTGTCATTAGCTCATTAGCCCCTACAATGCAACTCACACTTCCATCTTCGTTTTCTTTTGTTATATAATCAACAGGATTTGAAGTTGTGGGTACATGACCAATAAACCCGAAGTTAAATTCTATTCCTCCAGAAGTCCATGGGCCTCGCATTGCAATATCTCGAAACTTTACAACTGAATTGTAATAAATAAATTCTCTTCCAGTTGATTTTTCTATTGCACCCAAAATTTTACCGCCAATTTCAGGCGAAATATAAACTTTTATGTAATTATTCTCAAGTGTAACAACTTTCCAATCTTGCTCAATAGACTCCAAAGTAAAACCACTGTATCTAAAATATGGATAGATGCTTTTTTGTGGACTAGGAATTGGGTCGGGGTCAGAAAAAGGATAGGTAGTATACTTTTTATTAAACTCATTAACTGTAGCTGCTTCTTGTCCGCTTATAGCTAACGTTGAAAGCAAACAGCTTAGTGCAGCTATTATGATTTTTCTCATATATAGTTCTGTTTTTTTCATATAAAGTTCTGTATTTTATAAGTTACTATACTTTGTGAAATTAATGGTTTCTTTTATTTTGGTTTAATAGGAATCTTTTCACCAGGTAGTAATGTAAGTAGAGATTATTTTGTTAATAATGAATTATTTAAATTGCTACTCTTTTTTATTATAACATCTGAAAACGATTAAATTAATAATAATAAAAGTGAGTTACTACACTACCATGATCAGAAGGCCAGAACACTGGATGATGATTAATTGTCTCTGAATGAACAGGGGCTAAATTGTTTCCTTTATAATAAATAAAATCGATGCGATCGTGAATACAATCAGGATTAAAAGGGTTGATTAAAGGAGACCAAGTGAAACCTGGAGCATTAAATACGTTTGGATTTAGTTCTCTAAAGCTATCTTTAAATCCTGCCTTTAGCATCGATTGAGATACAGGCCATTCGATAACCATATCGTTGTGAATACCTTTGAATTCGTTTGTCCAGTCAAGATGCGAGCCACTGTTAAAGTCTCCAGCCATCATAACAGGTATTTCATTAGCATTGTCTATGTAAGGTTTCATTTCTTTTAAAATAGTGTCAATCTCATACAATCGTGTTTCTCTTTCATTTTCCACTATATTCTCAGCAACTGTGTTTCCTTCTATTAAATCGCATACATTTGGTCTCCAGTTCAACCAAATATCAAAGAAAGCAAGTTTGCGATTATTCCCTAAATTAAGAATAGCACCGCCCGAATTAAAAGGTTTGAAAATATCAATACACTCATCAATTGGATATCGACTCATGATGCTAAGATTGGTGCTAATTAAATAAAAGTAATAATCAAGAGAGTCTGCAATGATAGCACCAGAGCCATACGTTTCAACCAAACCAATAATGTCGGCATTTTCTGATTTCAACACATCAATTACTCTAGACACTCCTACATGCTGACCATGTCTATGACCTCCATGCCAAATATTCCATGATTGTATTTTCAACTTGTTACTCATTGAGCTAATAGACAATGATTTTGTTGTGCCTAAATTGGTTTGATAATTTTCTGCTACTTCATCTGCAGTGATTGCTCTGTTCCAAAACTTAACTTCGTCTATTCTACCATTAAAAGCGGTCCATTCTCCACGAGAACTCCAATCCATATATTCGTCTGTTCCACCAATCACAGTTCTTAGTTCGCTTTCTAAACTTTTCAACCCATTTATACGATAGATAGCAACATTCTTGCCGTCAAGATACATCCACATTTCATTGCGTGTTCTATTTATTGTGATTGTAAGTTGATGCCATGCTCCATCATTAATAGCCTGGCGCTGCGCAGTGGGCTCATAGCTATATTCCGTTGTTCCATCAGATACTTGCCAATACCATGCTCCATTTTCTTTTGTTCCCAATGTCCAGCCACTCGATTTTGAGTCGTTCCATTTTTTATTGCTCATTATGGCTGTGCCTTGTTGTGCTCCTTTTTTAGTTTGAACCCATAACTGCATTGAGAAAGAATTATCCTCACCATAACTAAGCTGGTTGTTTAGGTCTAAAACTTTGGGAACTCGGATTGCGACATCATCTGTCAAGTCAAGAGCTAGTCCTTTTATTCCTTCGCACCTAGCTGTAGCAAACACCTCTTGTGTGCTGTGAGCTGTAGAAGTTGAATCAATATTCCTTTGTATTTCCTCTCTTTGAGGTTCATCAAAACTTATGTGAATAATAGGATTTTGACTTATTTGAGCTGAACTTGTAAAAATACATAGTAGGAATAGTAATAATGAAGAGTTAGTTTTCATAATAAACAAATTAAAAAAATCACGGATGTTTTTGTTGTTGAGTTTTCTTTAAAGAATGAAATATATGATGTGGAAACATCATTTATCTGGATACAGATATATAAAAATAATTATACCTACTATCCTATTTCAGCAGTTTAAGCTTCATTATAATGGGCAGATGGTCTGATGCTATAGGCTCGTCTAAAACTTTTATAGTATCTACACTCCATCTTTTTTCAGGTCTGAAAAGAACGTAGTCAATATGACCCGATACATCGTCTGCAATATAAGTGTTCAAGTTCATGCCCACATATTTATTTACCCATCCATATTTACCCATCCTTTGTAATGTTGGAGTATCGGGGTTAGCATTTAAATCGGCAGTGAAAATTGCAGGAAGGTTTGTATTTGTTAAGAAGCTTTTTTCAATAACCTCAACTGCTGCTAGTCTTGACTCTTCTGACCCGATTGTTTCCATCCAATCGAAATGAGTGTTGATGAATCTTACTATTGAACCCTCTCCGTATATCTCTGATAAATCAATATCTACAGCCATTGCTTGATATCGGCTAGAGCTTGCACTTGGAATAGAGACATTGCCAACCCACTCAAAAGGGTACTTGCTTAATATTAAATCTCCATATTCATTCATCTTTCCGTCTTTTGAAGGGCCAAAAACAACATGCATATTTGTTAATCTACCTAACTCACTTGCCATGATAGAATCACTAATTTCTTGTACTCCTACAATATCTGCATTTTCATTTAAAATGATATTTGCAATTCTAGACAAATCATATTTTTTATCCATGCCATATCCATAATGAATATTATAGCTCATTACTGTTATGCTCTCTAAGTCAGAAGTCTTACTTTTACAAGAAGTGCTTATTAGTGAAATAAGAAGAATAGAAATGATTGTGAGTAAAGTTTTTGAGTAAAAAACAATATTTGATTTTATTGTAGATGTTTTCTTGCTCTTGTTTTTAAGTTTGTTTGTAGTATCCATTTTTTCGCATTTAAAAGCTTGTTTATGCCAACTAGTTTTTTGTTTTAATTTTCTGTTGTTAGTTTTATTTTCCTTAAGTTTTAAGGAATAGATTTAGTTCATTATTTTCTAATATACACTCTATCACTAGATCTATTGTAGTTACTAATATTACATTTCAGCACAAAGGTATATTATTCCTACTTAATCAAAAAAAGCGGCCGTTTTCACCTTCTTCATTCTTTTTTTTATATCATGCAATGTTATTAAACAAAGAGATGTGATGAGTTGGTTGCATTTCTTTTAATAAGAGGACAATTTATTTAAACTGAGTGTAGAAGTCTAGAATTTGAATTATGTGTCTGCTCCAAAAGGTAGATTTAGCTCATCTTTGCCCCCTAAATCTCCTAAAGGGGACTTTGGCAGTATTTAAAGAGCTTTCGGAGGGGAACTCATTTATTGTTTTTTTGAAAGAATAGGGCTTTATTTGTAAGCAAAATTATTAAAAGATAAAGCACTGATATATAAATTTATATATCAGTGCTTTGGAATGATTTATTTAATCAAGTTCAATAATCTGAATATTTCTAAAATGAATTTCAGCTCCCTCAGCTTCCAAGCAAATATAGCCCTTGCGCTGTGAAGAGTTGGTTATACCATTTACAAACTTACCATTAACCGATAGTTTGATGTTTCCATCTATACAAACTACATCATAAGTATTCCACTCTTTTTTGCCTAATACCCTATTTTCATTAGCTTTACTACGCTTGCCGCGCGGATTCTCAGGAGTGATTTCTACACCACCAACTCCAAATAATTCTCCATGAACATAAGCAATGGGTGGCTCCACACCATCGCGTGTGTTTAGTTTCACCCATTCAAGGTCAAGCATTTGCACCTCTACTCCGTCGGGCAGTCTGTTTTCGCCCGGTTGAGCAGTGCTCCATACAAAAGTGCCAGAGTTTCCTCCTGCTTCTTGATGACTCCACTCTACATGCATGATGAAGTTTTCATACTCCTTTTCGCTTCGTATAACTCCTATAGGTAACCCCGTGCATTTTAATATATCGCCATCTACTTTCCATGTGTCAGCTTCTGTATTCACCTGAAACCACTTTACTGGTTTAGCATCCTCCAAATTGTTTGATAAAACGCTATTCATATGCAAAGTCTTTCCAAACTCAGCCACTAACTCTTGTGATATTATTTTGCTAGTATTTAACAGAAAGACTGAAAAGATAAAACAAATAATTAATGTCTTTTTCTTCATAATTTCAATTATAAACTATTTATATATAAATGATAATTGTATATGCTGACTAAGCAATTGAATGCTTACATCATAAATAAGAAATTATCTGATCCATTTGAAGCGATATTTCCTTCAACTGTTTTCTGTCACCACCTTTTACTTCGGCTGTTAACCATCCACCCGAGTAGTTAATTTCGCTTACTGTTTTCATTACAGTGGGCCAATCGATATCTCCTTTAAGTAAATCAACATTGAAACCTTCCCACAGTCCTTTTGTGTTCATCAGCTCACGACTATACTCTTTGATATGAAGTTTCATGATGCGAGTGTTGAGGGTTTTAATCCAATGTTCGGGCCATCCATAACGCATTATATTTCCAATATCGAAATACCAACCTACAAGCGGATGATTTATTTCATCAACAAAGCGCTTAGCTTCTATGGGGCTTAAAATGAAGTTGTTCCAAACGTTTTCTAGTGCAATTTGCATTCCTGTTTTCTCTGCATAAGGAATTAACTCTCTGATAGAGTTTTGCGAATTATAAAAAGCTTGCTCGTAAGAAACTTTTTCGTTTACTACTCCAGGAACAACCAAAACAGTATCTCCCCCAAGCTCCTTCACCTCTTCTAATGACTTTGCCACAGATTCAATGCATTCTTTTCTCACTTGTGGATCGGGGTCGGAAAGGGGCTTGGTCCAGTGGTCTTTATTCACAACACTGTGTAGTTCAATACCTGCCTTTGCTTTTGCAGCTAACACGTCAGATATTTTAATGTCTAACGGACTGTTTAGCTCTACACCATCAAAACCCAAGTCTTTAGCTAGTTTGAATTTATCGGTTAGCGATAAATCCTCTTTTATCATTCCAATTCCAAGTCCTTTTTTCATCATTATTTTCTTTTGGGGCTTTTGCTTAAACATATTTGTAGCTGCAGCTTTAGGACTCATGGCAGTTACACCTGCCATGAGAGCTACAGATTTTATAAAATCTTTTCTATTCATTATTTTATTATTTAAATTCAGTTATTCCAGGAATAGCAATAGGAACATTATACTTTGTATTTTCTGTTAAATTCCTTGGGAATAATTCTTCATTTGATGCTAAAACATCTTCAATTAAAATTTCTTGTCCTGTGTAACCAGCCGCTCTGCCTGCTAGTGCAACTAAATTAGAACGAGTCATCCATTCACCATCATTGATAGGTTTTCCCGATCTTATTGATGCAAAAAGTTCGTCATGTTCTGTTTGATACATGCCTCTACTAACGGTTACACTTTCATAAGATTTGTCGTCGGTAAACTTTGTAGAGTCTTCGTATTTCCATGGTCTGCGACCTTTTATTTCGTGAAGTCCGGTACGATTGTTCACTATCATGTCACCGTCTGAACCAACCAAATCTAATCCGTATGAAGGGCTTGTGTTGTTTTGTTGACGACATGAGAAGAATGCTTTTGTGCCATTGGCATAAGTATATGTTAGTGCAAAATGGTCATAAACATTTCCATATTTAGGGTCTGTTCGTTTTTGTCTACCTCCAGTTCCTACAACGCTTACCGGAGCAACATCGCCCATAGCCCACTGAAGCATATCTATACTGTGAATGGCTTGCTCAACAATATGGTCGCCCGATAGCCAGTTGTAGTATAACCAATTGCGCATTTGGTGTTGCATATCGGTTTCTCCTTTTTGTCTTTCTTTAAACCACAGCTCGGTTGTATTATTAAAAGCATTAGCTACTAATATATTACCGATTGCTCCGTTAAGTACTTTTGGAAAAATTGCTCTTTTGGGCTCGTGGTATCTCCAGCAAAAACCCGAAACTAATGATAGATTCTTTCTTTTTGCTTCTTTGGCAGCATCCATAACTCTACGCAAACCTGGTGCATCAACTGCATAAGGTTTTTCGGCAAACATATGTTTGTTGGCTTTTACTGCTGCTTCAATATGGTCGGGTCTGAATGCTGTGGGAGCAACCAACAACACAACATCTACATCTGTATCAATAAGTTTTTGATAAGCGTCAATACCAACAAACTTATTTTCTTTTGGAACTTGAACTTTATCACCATACTTTTCTTTTAATGTATTGTATGATTTCTCTAAACTATCGCCAAATGCGTCGGCCATTGCAGTAATAATTACATTGGGGTCTGCATTAATCGATTCACCAGCCGCCGCTGTACCACGCCCACCGCATCCTATTAATCCTACCTTTAGCGTATTGCTATTAGATGTCCACACTGAATTAGATCCTAGTATGGATGTTGTTGGGATAGCAGCTCCAACAGTTACTATACCTGCTGTTTTTAAAAATTGTCTTCTTGATAAACTCATAGTGCTTTGTTTTTAGATTATATTTTTTAGAACATTCAAGGTGCTTTTGCGTTTCAAAAATGAATCTACAGCTTATTTTACAGCTCATTGTCGAAACAGATTGTAAAGACCGTTGCACAAGATACAAATAATGTATAATATACGGGTTAAGTTTTAAGATAAAGTTAATAAAATGACATAATTTACATAACTGTCTAATAATTGCAACACAAATAGTGATTTAAAAAAGACTTGTTAATAGTTGATATTAAGAATAGTATTTCAGTTTGGTTTGTTGTAAAAAGATAGATGTGCAGTTTCAGTAAAAATTAATTAGCTTCGACTATTTAACTCTTTTTTTTCTTATATTTGTATGAAATCTAAAGCAAAAATTCTGTTACTTAACCACACAATATGAAAAAGTGAAACTATGATTAAAATGCAAAAAAAATGGCTCATAGCCATTATGGGAACGCTTACTCATTTGTCTTTGGGAACAGTATATGCTTGGAGCTATTTTCAAACTCCTATTACTGAGCTGTTAGGATGGAGCAATACACAAGTGGCATGGGCATTTAGTTTGTCGATATTTATGTTGGGTGTAATGGCCGCTTGGGGCGGAACAAAAATAGACAAGTATGGCCCCCGAACACTGGCCATTACAGGAGGCATAATGTATGCTTTGGGGTATATTATTTCCGCCTTCGCTTTATCGTCGGGTACATTGTGGTTGCTATATTTAGCTTTTGGTGTGTTGGGCGGTGCAGGATTGGGTTTAGCTTATGTTGTACCCGTTGCAACTGTATCAAAATGGTTTACCGAAAAACAAGGCTTAGCAACAGGCATGGTGGTTATGGGGTTTGGGTTGGGCGCATTGGTAATGTCAAAACTGTTAGCTCCACTTTTTTTGCAGCTAAGCAATAATAATTTAAGCACAACCTTTCTCTATATTGGCCTCACGTTGATTGTAGTGTTGCCAATTAGCGCATGGTTTATGCAATTGCCACCAACAGATATAAGTTATGAGCCAGAAGCTCAAGCCAAACAGGCTGCTGTTTCTACCGGCCCATCTCCTTTTAAATTGATTTTTTCAAAATCATTCATTATCATCTGGCTCATGTTTATGATAAATGTTGTGGCTGGTATGATTTTTATCTCGTTCCAATCGCCTTTATTGCAAGATTTATTGAAATTGAGTATTCCGGCAAGCGATTTAGCTGATGTTTCGGTAATCAATAGGCTTAATGCTGCAGGAGCAACACTCATTGCTGTTAGTTCTATATTCAATGGATTGGGTCGCTTCTTCTGGGGTGCAGTTTCCGATAAAATGGGACGTATTGTAACTTTTAGATTGTTGCTTGCCCTGCAAGCACTTATGTTTGTAACGCTCATATTTGTTTCTAATCCTATTTTATTTTCTGTTTTTGTTTGCGTTGTACTATTGTCTTATGGTGGCGGTTTTGGTGTTATCCCTTCGCTCATCAACGATAGCTATGGCGCAAAAATGATGCCCGCGTTATATGGTGCTGCACTTACAGCTTGGGGAGTGGGCGGTATAATTGGCCCTCAAATTGTGGCCTTTATGAAAGACAATTATCCTACCAATGCGGCACTCTATGCCTTTATTATAGGTAGTATCATATTGGTTATAGGCTTGGTGTTGTCCTTTTTCTATAG
>CAZIUT010000052.1:0-11056 GCA_964542545.1 uncultured Dysgonomonadaceae bacterium
CCCCGAGATTACAAATCACGTGCTCTGGCCAACTGAGCTAAAGAGGCGTTTGCTTTTTACGATTTTATCATCGTTAATTGCATATATCAAAGAAACGGCTGCAAAGATAGACCTCTTTTTTGATAAACCAAAAAAAGTGTTCAAGAAATATTCCTTGAACACTTTTTATATATCTATTTGCTCTCGTGGTACTATTTTATGAGTAGAAACGTGCGAGGCAAATATTAACTTAACTGCTTACAAAGGATGATACTCTACAAATGCTTCAATAGCCTCGTAAGATGCCAATCCTAACTTACGATAAAGTTCTGCTGTGGCTCTGTTTCTATCCTCCGAACGTTGCCAAAACAGACGTTCATCAGCTCCTAAGAATGGAGCATTTTCCATTTGCGATTGGTGCTTAAGAATAGAGTTTCTTTTCTGACGAAGCTCTTCTGGTGAAAGGGGTACGGCCATTTCTATATGGTCTATCTCCCATTCTGCCCAAGCACCTCTATACATCCAGATGCGGCAATCTTCCATCCATTTATCTTCTTTCATTATATCTACAGCAGCAAATATTGCATCTAAACAAACTTTGTGAGTTCCGTGTGGGTCAGCCAAGTCTCCTGCTACAAACATTTGATGTGGCTTGATGGTTTCAATGAAGTCTTTTACAATATACACATCGGCTGCAGAGATAGGATTCTTTTGTACTCTTCCTGTATCATAAAATGGCAGGTCGAGGAAATGTACATGTTCATTGGGTATCCCCACATATCGGGTTGCAGTACGTGCTTCTTCTCTACGGATACGTCCTTTAATGAAAAGAATTTCTTCTGTGTCTAAATCGTCCTTCGTTTTTTCGTGCATCAAATAATGCAATATCTTGTTGTATTTCTCTTTCAACTCTGTGTTGTTTGGATCAAATCTTTCAAGTAGGCTTTGAACCAATGAAATATAACGAACCACATCTTCGTCACCCACTGCAATATTTCCTGAAGTTTGATAGGCTACATGCACTTCGTGTCCTTGATTTACCAATCGTTGGAAAGTTCCACCCATTGATATAACATCGTCGTCGGGGTGAGGACTAAATATAATTACCTTTTTAGGAAAAGGGGTTGCTCTTTCTGGACGGTTCGAATCGTCGGCATCAGGTTTACCACCTGGCCAACCAGTAATTGTGTGCTGTAACTCGTTAAATATTTTAATATTCACATTGTAGGCCGAGCCATAAAGTGCAAGCAATTCGTTCAGACCATACTCATTGTAGTCTTTATCTGTCAGCTTAAGAATTGGTTTATCAACTATGTCGCAAAGCCAAACAATGGCACGACGAATAAGTTGGCTATTCCAATCGCAGCTTGTTACCAACCATGGGTAACTAATTCTAGTAAGAGCATCGGCAGCAGAAATATCAATTATTACTTTCACATCTGAGTGTGTTTGCAAAGTAGATGCAGGCACAGCATCGGTCACGGGGCCCTCTACCATTATCTTCACACTTTCTGCTTTTTGTTCTCCCCAAGCAATTAGACTTATTTTATCTGCATCAAGCATGTCAGACAATCCCATAGTTATAGCACTTAAAGGAACTTTGTCAACACTTCCAAAAATTGGAGCAGCATCGCTAATAGAGTCACTATCCAACACTACTAAGCGTGTTTTGGAGTATAAGTTGCTTCCGGGCATATTAAAACCAATATTCCCTTTACTCCCTAGCCCCAAAAGCAGATAGTCTAATCCATCAAACTTATACAAGTCGGCAGTAAATCTTTCACAAGAATCTAATATACCATCTTTCTCAACATTTACATCAGGAGAATAAATATTCTCTGGTTTAATGTCAATATGATTTAAAAAATCTTCTTTAAGAGAATGCAAATTGCTGTGAGACTCATCGGTAAGTGGATAATACTCATAAGTATTGAAAACAACCATATTTTCGAAGCTCACCTTATCTTCTTTATGCATGCGAATCAACTCTTTGTATACACTTTGAGGTGACACTCCTCCAGGCAATCCTAAAACAAAAGGTTTGTTTTTCTTTTGCTGTTCCAGCATTGCTTTCACTATCTCTCTTGCAGCTTTTGCAGAGCCTTTCTTTATACTTTCGAATATACGTGTTTTAACTTTCTCGTAACGAGTCAAAGCCGAGTCTTCAAAAGCATTTGCTGGACGATAATACTGTTTAGGTACACGTTCTAAAGTAATTTGCGAACTTAAATCTAATCTCATATCTTATATAATTATAATGTTTTAATATTTTGCTTTATGTGTCGTTGTATTGGTGTAAACCGCTGTTGTAATTAAAACAAACAAGTGCGATAGTTCAAAACATTTCCAATACCATCTTCTTACAAAGATAAACAATTTAATTAAAAAATAATCTTATATTATTAGTTAATTTTATTGGCCTCTTCGGTAGCTATTTTTGCATCTTGTCTGCGTGTTACTATAGAATAGATAATAAGCGCAATGGCTGAAACAGCACCAATAGCTACAAAGTAATACCAGATATAATGTGCATTGGCAGTGCGAGCCGAGTAAGCCACTTGGTCTAATACCCCATTAGCATCTGTAAACTGACGTGGATGTGGTAAATACTTTTCTAATAAAAAACCAGATACTCCAAACGCAAATAGGAACGAAAAGAAAGAGTGCAAATGACTAAACCCTAAGTAAAGCCCTTCTTCTCCTTCGGGAGCTTGCAGTGAAAAATACTCAAGATAGCGAGGCGAAATAAAACACTCTGCTATGGCTTGCATGGCAATACCAGTAATCATTAACAATGATACAGGATGCATGCCTAATATGGCAATATTAGGATCTAACATATTCCCTAACGACATAATCACTGCGGACAATGGAATGATAAACATACCAACCAACATAGAGTTAAGGGCAGTCCTAGTCTTCATAAGAGAAGTAATAATATTGACAAAAACCAGCACTACCAAGGGGTTCACATTAGCATACCATCCCGGCGATGCCCCTGCTCCAATAAGGCGGATAACATATTTGGGCATGGTAGCATACATTTGGCTCTGTATCATCCAAAAACCACTAATGATAAGCATAAGCAACATTAAACGTCCGTTGGTTGCCACCTTTAGCATTGAACGTCCAATCTCGCCAAAGCTTTTACCCTGGCCTTCGTTTTTGGCAGAGCGATAGAAAAAGATAACGAGTATGAGTGCCAAAAATGTCATTGATGCAGCAAAGTAGTTAAGGTAAACCAATCCTTGATTTCCCATGCTCTGACGCAAGGGGTCCACTACTGTTTTACCTATAAAAGCACCAATATTCACCATCATATAAAAAATAGCATAGCCTTTGGCCCTGTTCTCCGATGTAGTTTCACGAGCAATAGTGCCAGATATAACAGCTTTGATAAATGCACCACCTATTACAACAAATACTAAAACAGGTATTATTGTCCATTGATGCCAACTGCCAATGAGGCCAGTAAATGTAGTGTTCATAGCATAATCAACCAAACCTGCACTTTGAAGCAAAGTGGGCAACAATCCCAATCCACCATAACCAATTGTGAGCAAAAAGAAAGCTAAAATAATGGAAGCTCTAAAGCCGATACGATCAGCATATGCACCAGCAAAAGTGGGTAACAAATAGAGTGATGCCGAAAAAACACCAGATACCAACCCTGCTTGAACGTCTGTAAAACCCCAAACATCCGACAAATAGAGGGTAATAACAATAAAGACAGCGTAGAAAGCCAATCGCTCTAATAGTTCTACAATATTTGCCGTCCAAAAGGCTTTTGAATACTTCTTTATTGAAGCTTTGAGCATTTCAATCATTGCTAAAAGTTTAAATAGATTTATACGTTTATTTTGTTGGGGCAAAGATAGCAAAATAAGTTTCTTAGCTTAATCTATTTTAATGGTTTGTTTTATATGAGGAGGAATGGGCAATGATTAGTTGTTGATTGCACTGCACATTGTGAAAGATGTTACATGAAACTTCTCTACAGACACAGGTATTTAAAATAAAGCATTACACTTTAGGTTTACAATGCTGATTAATAGAGCCAGCCTGAATTAAATTTCAGGAGCCAAACACCTTATTTTTGAACAAAGCGGGTGGCGTATGCTATACGATCATACAATAGTCATTACAGAATCTAAAAGCTCAGCCATTAATAATTATGCCTCCTATTCTATTTCCACTACAGTAATCCCTGCGCCCCCAAACTGAACATGCTCATCGCGATAGTTTCTCACACCATTTACAGTGTGCAAATACTCGCGAATTACTTGGCGCAAAGCGCCTGTTCCTGTGCCATGCAATATACGTACACGACCAATGCCAATTTGAATGGCATCGTCAATAAAATACATTACTGCTTGCAAAGCCTCATCCACACGCATTCCTCGCAAATCAATTTCGGGTTTAAACTCAAGTTTCTTGTTGTATAGTATATCCGAAGAAGACTGATTATAGGCTCCTTTATTGGTATCTTCTCTTTTTATCTGATTCTTACTCACTCGCTCCAGCTTAGCTATGTTGATAGTAGATTTAAGTGCCCCAAAAGCAACTGTTACTTTCTTTCCATTCACCTCTAATACTTCGCCTGCTGACATTTGTCCTTGTAGCCTCACAGCATCTCCCGCTTGAAGAGGTGGAATGTCTATAGCAGATTGAACTCTTTTTTTAGTACGCTTCTTTATTGGCTTCAGAGGCCTATCTTCCTCTTGTTCCACTTTGGTTTTAAAGTCGCTTAATGATTCACGTGCCCGCATAGTTCTTTCTTTATTGGCTTGCGATTCACGAATCTCTCGAATGGTATTCTCTATGCGTGCATTGCTAGTTGCAAGAAGTTGAGTAGCTTCCTCTTTGGCTTTCAACAGAATCTCTTTCTTCTGTTTATTCACATCTTCGAGATTGGCTTCGTAGTTAGTTGTTATTTCATCTAGTCGTTTGCTCTCGCGTCTTATTTCTTCGCGCTTACGTGCCCAATAGCGCTTGTCGCGTGCAATGTCCTGCAGATACTTATCCATGTTGATATAGTCTCCACCCACTTTTTCCGATGCATGAGCAATAACCTCTTCAGGCAAACCAATTTTGCGAGCAATTTCTACTGCAAAAGAACTTCCAGGATTACCTATAGAAAGTGTAAACAAGGGTTGCATCAAATGACGGTCGTACAACATTGCGCCATTTATGACACCTATGTGCTCGTTGGCAAAATGCTTCAAGTTTTGATAGTGTGTGGTAATAACGCCATACGAACCCTGGTTATTGTATCTCTCAAGTAGTGCCTCGGCTATAGCCGCTCCTATTTCAGGTTCTGTGCCACTACCAAACTCATCTATCAAGAGGAGCGACTTTTTGTTGCAGTTTTTTACAAAAAACTTCATATTCAGCAAATGAGAACTGTAGGTTGATAGATCGTTCTCTATAGACTGTTCGTCGCCAATATCTATAAAGATATCGGCGAAAACTCCCACATTTGAATTCTCTTTCAATGGTATCATTAGTCCACACTGAACCATATATTGTAATAATCCAACTGTTTTCAAACAAACTGATTTTCCACCAGCATTTGGACCCGATATAATCAATATTCTGTCTTCGCCTTGCAGGGTAATATCGAGAGGAACAACTTTTCGGTTCTGTCTGGTGAGCGCCAAGTATAATAATGGATGGTATGCATGCACCCAATCAATGCGCTGTTCATCTGCAATAGATGGCTTAATAGCATTGATGCTCAACCCAAACTTAGCTTTAGCACGAATAAAATCTATTTGAGCAAGAAATTCATACGACTCCAACAAGTGTGGCAAGAAAGGGCGCAAATAGTCGCTAAAAGCTGAAAGTATTTTTACAATTTCTCTGCGCTCGTCACCTTCCAACTCTCTCACACGGTTGTTGGCTTCTACCACTTCGGTAGGTTCTATAAAAACTGTTTTTCCCGATGCCGACTCGTCGTGCACAATACCCCTTATTTTTCTTTTGTGTGCAGGGTCAACAGGTATTACCAATCTACCATCGCGCATAGATGGAGATACATCTTTATCTACATATCCATCGGCTTGCGCTTTGCGCATGATAGAGTTCATGCTCTTGGAGATGTTGTTGAATGCATTTGCCAATTGACGACGAATGTCGGCCAGTGTAGGCGACGCATTATCTTTAATTTCTCCGTTGGCATCAATAATAGAGTTGATGCGTTTGGTAACTTCTGGATATACCACAACATTTTCGGCAAGCGATAACAAATAAGGGTAAACTGGCTCCGACTCCTCATCTTTGTTGAGAAACGAAACAATAGAGTTGATTGTTTGCAACGATCGTTTCAATTGAAACATGGCAGTTGTATCAATCCATGTACCTATCACACGAATGCGTGCAAGCATTGGGCGCACATCGTAAAAATGGTCGGATGGAAATAAATCTTCTTGCTCTAAAATTCGGACAAACTCGTCCACGCGATTCAATCGCAATTCTATCTCATCAAACGAAGCGGAGAATTGCATCTCATCTACTTTCTCTCTACCCAAAGAGCTAAGACAACTAGCTGCAACTAGCTCTCTAATTCGGAGAAACTCTATCTTATGTTCGAAGTTATCTGGATATATCACTGTATTGGTCTATCGTTTTAAAATTGGTTTGAACAACAAAAGTACACTAATTAATTGAAATGGCGATAAAAGAAGAGGAAGACGGAAGGAGGAAGTTATAAGTTATAAGAGCGTATTTACATCAAAAGTTATAAAATCATCAAAAGTATCTGTGGAATTATTATTCAATAAGAACAAATTGCAACCTGTCTCCGTAATTGCTTCTTCTAAATATAAGGCTTATAATTTATCATTATTCCCTCAATTACCCTTTATTATTAATGGATTTATTATCTTTGAAAAATAAATAAACAGGTCATAACAATCCAACAACTCAACGTAACTTATCATCTACCACTAATTTTAACTTTATGAAAAAGTATTCCACAGCATTCATTTTATTACTTTATTTTGGAATTACAAGTGCCTTAGCTGCCAAAGTGGATACCATCCTCACCTACAGTGCGTCAATGAATAAAGAAATTCCCGCAATAGTTATATTACCCGATACATACAACCATCAGACCCAACTTCCTGTTGTGTATCTACTGCATGGATATAGCGATAACTTTGCTTCTTGGAATAGTAAAACTGATGAAGTGAGAAAAATGGCCGATCAATATAACTTTATCATTGTATGTCCCGATGGAGATTACTCTAGTTGGTATTTTGATAGTCCTATGGATAGCAGTATATGCTACGAAACCTATGTTGCCAAAGAGTTGGTATCATGGATAGATGATAATTACAAAACTATTCCAAACAGAAAAGCACGCGCCATAACTGGCCTTAGCATGGGCGGACATGGAGCACTCTATTTGGCGTTCCGCCATCAAGATGTGTATGGTGCAGGTGGCAGTATGAGTGGCGGGGTGGATATTCGTCCATTTCCAAACAATTGGGATATGAAGAAGCATTTGGGCAATCAAAGCGAACACCCCGATAATTGGGAAAATAATACAGTAATGAATATGATGCATTTACTAACACCCAATGCATTGGCCATAACGATTGATTGTGGCACAGAAGATTTTTTCTACGATGTGAATATTCGTCTACACAAAGAACTAACCTATCGAAATATTCCACACACATTTATCTCCCGTCCGGGAGCTCACAATTGGGATTTCTGGAAAATGTCTGTAAAGTATCATGCATTATTTTTTGTTGAGTTCTTTAATCAAATACCACAATAAGTATAGGCGTATATAAAGATACAAAAAAAGAAAGCCGATAGATTTTAAATCTTCCGGCTTTTTTTCTATAGCAATGCTAATGTGTACCCATTATTAGAATCTTAATGCAGCATTTAGCTTAGTTTCGTTGTTGGGTAAGTTTTCTTGTTCTACCAAGAAAACTTTTCCTCCTTTAAGGAATGTCTTTCGCGCAGCCATATCTAACAAACAGATATCCATTGCTTTTTTGGTTTCGTGCCTTTCAACTTCTGCTTTTTCGGGTGTATAGGTTCCCCATACACGCTCCCCTCTCGAAACAAACAGGGTGCTTATTCTTCCGCTATCTGCAGCAATAATTGTTTCCTTCAAATCTGATACTTGAGGGACATTTCCATCAATCAAAGCCTCTTTCTTATCTGTTCTTGTTTCTTTAAAGTAGGGCTGCAATAACTCCTTAGCTCGCTCATGCAAAACTTGAGGAGTTGCCTCTTCAAAATTACCTGATAGATACTCAGGGTATATATTCTTGTAAGACGAATACTCTTTAAAGTGACCAAAAGTAGATTCAACAGAAGCTATCACAAGTGGCTCTCCATCCAATCCAATAACATTGGTCAAAGCTCTATTAATATCTTCTAAGTAAAGTCTCCACTCTTTGTCTTCAATATCAGTTTCTCCTTTTCCGTAGGAATACGCTTCTCCATCCCTTCCTCTACTACCAACACTGCGAATATTTACAGTCTGTGTTTTTGTATCCTTGCCCAATAGGTCTTTAAAAGAAGATGGGAAATCATCGCCAGTATCTATTTCAATAATCTCTTGCTGTGTAGCTTCAAAGAGTCTGTTCTTATTCTGGCTAAGTGTGAAAATATAGAACGCATCCTTCTTGTTGAAGAACGGAAGTAAAGGTAAAAGATGGAATATATGTGAGACTGTCGAAAACTCTTGCACCTCTATAGGCAAAGTATAGTACTCAAAAGAAGAAGTACTTCTGAAAGCTACTAACGATTTATCTAAATTTCGGAAGAGTGTAGAGTCCTCCAGCATTCCATTTAAAGGCTTAAGAAAATCCTGAATCTCACGTGGTTTCAACCCTTGTGTTTCAAGTTCTTTCTCTGTTTTCTGAATATGGTTCTTCAGTCTTATCATGCTTTGATCTCTATTATCACCTCCCTCTTGTGTAGGTATGTAAATTGAGACAGCATAATCGCTTGTTATTTCTGATAAATGTTCAAATTTCGATCTATTGAAAGTATTCATATTATATAGTTGCGTTTTAAGTCTAATTCTGTAAATACACGCTTTTTATTAAAAAAAATATTGGTGTATTTTCAGAAAAGAATAAGTTCTATGGCAGTATTACCTTTTGTTTCAATATTGTTTAGTAGAAATGAAGATGTAAGAAATATAGCTTACTTTTATCTTCATTGTGACGTACAATAAATAAACCTATGCATTAAGCACTTTAATAATATAAGCAAAATAAAAGACATATGCAAATATAAATCAACACATTAGCTATCTTCTCCTATCAAACCCTATCATTAAGCAAGAGAGAGTTTGGTAAAGCATTCCACAACTACCCTACTGGTTAACACTTTATCCCACATCCTCTACTAGCATGAGGTAAACAAACAACTATAAGGTTTGCAAAGCAATCATAGCACAAGCCTCAGCATCGGCTAGTGCATGATGGTGATTGGTGAGATTGAAGCCACAATGCATGGCAACAGTATTCAAACGGTGGTTGGGTATATCACAAAAATATTTGCGTGCAGCTTTCAATGTACAGTAAAACTCATAGTCGGGATAATCCATACGATATGTTTTATAAACGGCGCGCAAACAACTTGAATCAAAAGGGCTATTATGCGCCACTAATGGTAATCCCTCAATCTTTGGTGCAATAATATGCCAAACATCTGGAAACAGGGGTTCATGGTCTGTATCATCACTAGTGAGCCCATGAGCCTGTGTGTTCATATAGTTGTAATAGTTGGGCTCTGGCTTTATCAACTCGTAAATTCTATCTACAACTACCCCACTTCTCACAACAACAATACCCACACTACATACACTGCTACGATTGTTATTAGCTATTTCAAAATCTATTGCTACAAAATCCTTCATTATTATTAATTAATTTATGAGAACTAGCATATTCGCTCTTAATTATAACTTTTCTCAGTAAACGCAAGCGGAAGGAACATAATCGCAAACTTCTGCTACATCATGAGAAGTTAACTTTGAGGAGGCAACTTCCATAAATTAAGAAAAGTTCCTACTCAATAAACTATAATACAACTCTTGTCTCCGGATCTTTTAGGCTCAAGCATTATTTCCCAAACAACAGCTTATAATCCCTCTCGGCAAGTATTGCCGCCACATTATTTGGTACAAACCTCCAGTGATTTAGTTTTTCTGCTTCTAAAGTACCATTGGTTTGAATTTGATCGTAAAGTATTTCTCTTATATCGGCATATAGTCCAACTATTTTACCAGATATCTCCTCTTTTGCAATACCTGCACCTTGCTCCAATAGGTAACCTCCACCACTTGCTCGATACGAAGTAAGAGCCACCTTGTATGTAGTATATGTTTTAAAATCGCTTCCGTCAGCCATTGATAGAATGTTTATTCTCTGTCCATTGTCTTTAGTAATATCTACCTCGTATATTATACCTGCTGCCGAATCGAAATTGAAGCTGGGATGATTGAAGCTCCATCTGTTTCTCTTCTCGTCCATTTTTATATTAAGAAGATGACCATTTTTAATAGCATTATCATTTACCCAGTTATTATAAGAAAACTCTAAGTAATCTTTTATCTCTTGTCCTGTCAACTCAATTACGTTCAATTGATTTTCGAATGGATAGATATCTAATAGGTTTTGGTAGTTCAACACGCCCTTTTCAATAGTAGCATTGAATGATAACGGTGCAGCAAATGAAATATCAGCTCCCGTTGCATTCAGTTGCAATGTATGTATCATATCGATATAAGCAGATGGACCAAAATAAGCATCGCTTGAAGTGATGGTGCTGCTAAGCGTACCCACCTCACGGTTGGTAAATTCTTTAACCTTCAAAAAATCGTCTCTAAAGTGTGCCATATATTCAGCGTCGGGTTTCACATCGTTCATGCCAATAGTTTCACCATGAACATTTACAGCTACAACTTTGTCATCCTTCACTGTGAGCTCCACACTAGCCTTTGAAAGTGCTGCAGCACGCGAACCTCCCTCTAAAACCCATATCTCTTTCTCTCCATTGTTCACTTTTTCGGCTGTTACCTGATGGTCATGGGCTGCCA
>CAZIUT010000053.1:0-3641 GCA_964542545.1 uncultured Dysgonomonadaceae bacterium
TAATCTTCATGCGAAGGTACACTATCATCATATCGTAAGTTAAGGTAGATTGTTGTGGAAAACAATTGACTCAAAGACATCGTCAAAGTATTCTCTAGCTCTGCTTCTACTTTACTATAGTTAGTAAAATACTTTACACGCGATTTCCACGAAATATATTTAGTAAAATCATAAGTCATATTTGATGTTAAAGTCGATCCTTTATCAAACAGAGATTTATCTCCCTCAGGAATACCATATCGATTTCTATTTACCTCATCATTGCCCACATAACGATAGTTTACAGACAGTGGTGAAATAGACACTGCTAAACGCACCCTCCTGTTTCGCACAGACTTAGAACGCTTATCTAAATTATATTTCATACCAATACCAGCATTCACATATAAAGGAGATAAAAACGCAGAACGCAACTCATCGTCGTTTGCTTTATAGCTCTTAAACAGCTGTGTTTTCACCTCTAAGTTGGTAGAATAAGACCAAGACTTCAAGAAAGCATCTAAGCCAAAATCACCATAATAGCGAATCATATCATCACCTATCCTATAACTACGGAGAGTGTCGTCGGGTGCATTATAAACAGACAAACGCCATTCAAGTCTATTATTAAATTTAACTTTATCTTTCTCATAATTCACATTAAAGATGTGATTACTGTTTATATTTAAATTACTTGTTCCTCCTCTATGCCAGTTTGGTGAAAAGTAGTTCTGTGAGAATTGCAATGAATGCTCTCCTGTTTTAACCCAATAAATACGATCGACCTTAAACCCCTCAACAACTGGTCTCTCAAGCGAATAACTTGTTTCTGATGAAAGAAGCTGTTTAAATGGATTATACTTTTCACTCACATCCTTATCTGTATAAGCCGGTTGTATACTACTTAGATTTGATGCAGACAGCTTAACGTCAGACGGTTGAAAAATAAAATAATTCCTTCTAACTTTTTCGGCAAAAGCTTGTTTTTGTAGAAGAGAATCAAAAGTATTGTCTGATGAAATAAGAAAACCTTTCAATCTATCTTCTTTTTTAGGATAAAAAGACAGAGAGTCAGGCACATCAATTCTACCAGTAAATACAACTGGTATGAAAAGAGGATTATACAACATTGTGTCACGGAAACTCATTGAGCTAAAGTAAAGTTCATAAGGGAATTGTTGAGTTGGTAATTCTATTGTTCCATTATCTTTCCGATTATAAAGAGAATCTAACGAAGTTGTTATTACTATTGGAGTGAAACCTGGCTTCTTTTTTGGTAGCTCTAGAATTTCATCGATAAGGAGTGAGTCAGAAACAACAGGAACTAATATAGAATCATTGCTCATTACCATAACTGAGTCTTGCAGCACAACACTCAAGCTATCAGACATTTTCACTTCATCGGATATTTTTTTTATGCGTAACTCAATGTCTGTAACCTCATGAAACTTACCTATAGTGTCAGTTTTATTAAAATCTGAAGCAGATAAATGTAAACTTGATGCTATAAATATTAATATAAGTAATTGTGTAAACTGATTCATATTCATATATTTAATTGATATACAAAAATTAAAGAGATGCATTAAAATACAAAGTTATAAAAATATCCTATTAAAAATAGATAGTAATGAAAACATAATCTCTTAATATCAAAAACATACTACATCACATAGAGTTCAAAACAAATTAAAAGATTAAAAGATTAGTGTGATACATCATGAATTTGTATTTTTGTATAAATAACAAACACTTTTCATGTAAAATTGTTTAGCTTTTGGCTAGTACAGAATACTTTAAGCTTTTGCAGTAGCTGCAAACATAGAAAACAGGCTAAACTTTTATTTAGTTTGAGACGTTATTGCAAAAGTATTAAATACAATACATATTATTAATCTTCATAAAAATAAAACAATGAGTAAAATAAAGTACACAATCATTATTGCAATTTTAGGTATTTTCATTCTCTCAAGTTGCGGTTATAACTCTATGGTTAATAAAGAAGAGGCGGTTACGGCAGAATGGGCGCAAGTTCAAAGTGAATATCAACGACGAGCAGATTTAATTCCCAATCTTGTATCCACAGTCAAAGGATATGCATCACATGAGCAAGAAACGTTTACAGCATTGGTAGATGCACGAGCTCGCGCAACACAAGTGAATATAAATGCTGAGGATTTAACAGAAGAAGGTATAAAGCAATTTCAGCAAGCTCAGGGAGAATTAAACTCTGCATTAGGCAAATTGCTTGCAATTACTGAAAACTATCCTGAGTTAAAAGCAAATGAGAACTTTCTATCATTACAAGATGATATTTCTGGAACTGAAAACAGAATTAAAATAGCAAGGAATAGATTTAATGAAAAAGCACGAGATTATAATCAATATATACGCAGTTTCCCGCATGTGATATATGCTGGTTGGTTTGGATTCAAGAAAAAGGGATACTTCGAAGCAGATGTAGGAGCACAAACTGCTCCAGCAGTAAACTTTTAACTATAACTATAAAAAAGCTAGACAAGCCTTTTTTATATTGGGATAACTAAACAAATTTGACAATGAAAGATATAGATAGTCCTAAAATTGTTGAAGCAATACGACAAGCAGAACTTCTCACTTCGGGTGAAATAAGAGTATATATTGCTAAACACTGCAAAGAGGATGCATTAGAAAAAGCTTCAGTTGTTTTTCAAAAACTAAAGATGCACAATACAGCACAAAGAAATGCTGTGCTTATACTTATATGCCCTACCGACCATAAAGCTGCTATCCTTGGAGACAAAGGAATAAACAGCATTATCGAAGACAATTTTTGGGACAGCACACTAAATGAATTAATTACTTATTGTTCAAAAGATTTAATTACCGAAGGTATATGTAAGACTGTTGATAAAGTAGGTAATTTAATAAAACAAAAATATCCCTACCAAGAAGGAGATATAAACGAGTTAGACAATGAAATTATTCTGGAAAATTAGCTCACAGCTTATTCTATTTTCACTTCTCGCTAATAGCGTAATTGCGCAAGATATACCAGCGCCAATTTCGCCACCAAGATTGGTAAACGACTTTGCTAATGTGTTTTCTGAATCAGAGAAACAAGCTCTTGAAAGTAAACTACTAGCCTACAACGACACAACATCTACACAAATTTACGTGGTTACAGTTTCTGACTTAGGTGGATATGAAGTTTCAGACTATGCTTTCCGATTAGGCGAGCAATGGAAAATAGGACAAAAAGGCAAAGACAACGGAGCTGTTATTCTTATCAAACCCAAAGTAGGCAATAGCAGAGGTCGTGCATATATCTCTGTAGGATATGGACTAGAGGGAAGAATTCCAGATGGTTATGCAGGTAGAATCATTCGCAATGTAATGATTCCACGATTTAAAGATGATGATTACTTCAGTGGTGTAAACGCTACAATAGACTCTATGATTAAACGTCTTGCAGGAGAGTTTGATCCAGAAATGCAAGAAAAAGAAGAAGGCATGCCCCTTGCGGCAATTATTTTATTTGCAATATTTTTCATCCTCTTCATTATGGCTATTTCTAAAAAAGACGATGATGGTCAAAATATTGGCAGCGATGGTTCCAGCAATAGCAGAAGAGGCCCAGTATTCTTTCCTCCTATATTAGGAGGAGGTCGCAGGGGTGGCTT
>CAZIUT010000053.1:3741-10989 GCA_964542545.1 uncultured Dysgonomonadaceae bacterium
GGCGCAGGAGGTAGTTGGTAATTGATTTATAAAAAAAACAGTATTAAATTGTCAAAGTTAATCACAATTTTAGGGCCAACAGCAAGTGGGAAAACCCCTTTTGCAGTTGAGCTTGCACATAAAACTAAGGGTGAGATTATCAGTGGCGATTCGCGCCAAGTTTACCGGCTTATGGATATTGGCACAGGTAAAGACCTAAATGAGTACACAATAGGCAGCAAGACTATAAAACATCACCTTATAGATATTAAAGATCCTGGTGAAAAGTATACATTATACGATTTTCAAAAAGACTTTCATGTTGCTCATCAAAATATATTATTGAGAAACAAAACCCCAATTCTATGCGGAGGGACTGGCCTTTACATAGAATCTGTATTGAAAGGCTATGATTTAAAAGAGGTGCCTAAGAATCAGAAAATCAGGGACTCACTTCAAGATAAATCTCTTGACGAACTAACCACCATCTTGTCAAAGTATAAAAACTTACACAACACAACAGATATTGACACCCAGAAAAGAGCTATAAGAGCAATAGAGATAGCAATATTCCAAGAAGAACAAAAAGCAACTACACAAAGCTATGAGCCCATTGATTCACTTATCATTGGGGTATCTATTGATAGAGAAAACAGACGCCATAAAATATCATCGCGACTTAAAAATCGAATAGATGAGGGCATGATAGATGAAGTGAAAAAGATTCTATCTCTTGGGGTAAGCCCTGAAGACCTTATCTATTATGGTTTAGAATACAAATTTGTGACACTTCATGTAATGGGGCAAATATCTTATCAAGAAATGTTTAACCAACTAGAAATAGCTATCCATCAGTTTGCTAAAAGACAAATGACATGGTTTAGAGGAATGGAAAGAAGAGGATTAGAAATTAACTGGATTGATACGCTCTTACCAATGGAGGAGAAAACAGATAAAGCAATGCAACTTATTTCAAACTATTTTTAAGAGATACACATTTAAAAACAAATTTATTTCTGCTCTTTTACAAACAAAATGAATAATACTCAGATAATGAATAAAAAGAAATTCCCAATAGAGAAATTCAATTCGATAGAAACACCATTTTATTATTACGATATTGATTTGCTCAATCAAACTATTAAAAGTATACAAAGCAACATAAAAGACAAACCTTTTCATGTGCATTATGCTCTTAAAGCAAATACTAACAGCCGTTTGCTGCAACACATAGCAAAGCAAGGATTTGGAGCTGACTGTGTGAGCGGAAATGAAATTCTTAAAGCAATTGAAAGTGGTTTTAACCCACAAGACATTGCATTTGCAGGTGTTGGTAAAACCGACAAAGAGATAGAAATAGCATTAGACCATAATATCTTTTCTTTCAATGTTGAATCGATTCCAGAACTACATGCTATAAATGATTTAGCAAAAGCGAAAAACAAAATAGCTAAAATTGCACTTCGTATAAACCCAAATGTGGATGCTCAAACTCACAGCTATATCACAACAGGGCTAAGCGAAAACAAGTTTGGATTGGAAGAAGCCAATATACCTAAAGTTTTGAAGCTTCTACCCTCTCTCACTTCGCTTAAACTAACTGGTCTCCATTTTCATATTGGTTCGCAAATAACAGAACTATCTTCTTTCAAAAAATTGTGTTACAAGATAAATGACCTGCAAACATATTTTGAATCAAAAGAAATTTGGCTCAACCATATAAATGTAGGAGGTGGTCTAGGCATAGAATATGAAACACCAGAGAAACACCCAATTGCCAACTTTTCAAACTATTTTAAACTGTTTTCAAAACATCTTAAGTTAAGAGATGGACAACAACTCCATTTTGAATTAGGCCGATCAGTTGTTGCACAATGCGGATCTCTCATTTCAAGAGTAACCTATTTAAAAGAAGGAATCAAAAAAGAATTTGTAATATTAGATGCTGGCATGACTGATCTCATTCGCCCTGCCCTTTATCAAGCCTTTCATTATATTGAAAATCTTAAATCAGACAAAGAACAAAAACTTTATGATATTGTTGGTCCTATTTGTGAGTCGAGTGACACATTTGCTAAAGACTTTAAAATGAACGAAACTAAAAGAGGCGACATTATAGCAATACGATCTGCTGGGGCATATGGCGAAGTTATGGCCTCACGATATAACTGCAGACTCATAGCCAAATCATATTTCTCTGATACTATTTAAAATTTCAGCATGAACATAATTTCTTTTCTTCATAAAACCTCATCTATAGAATGGATAATAATTGGACTTTACCTCGTGTTTTTTATAGTTCAACTTTTCTATTATCTCTACCTATTTCGCAGACCATACAAGCATTTTGCAAAGAATAATAGTGTAGACCTAATCAAAGAGAACCTACCAGGTATATCCATAATTATAACAGCTAAAGATGAAGCTGAGAACCTTCGTAAGAATCTTAAGTATATTCTGAGTCAAGATTACCCCAACTTTCAAGTTATAGTTGTTGATAATGCATCGACAGATAATACAGCAGATGTTTTGGAAGATTTTCGCAACAATCACCCCAACCTATATGTTACTTTTATACCAATAGGATATAAAGATATAAATAATAAAAAACTAGCAATAACCCTTGGTATAAAAGCTGCCAAACACGACATACTGTTGTTTACAGAGCCCGACACTAAACCTTTATCAAAAAAATGGGTCTATGAATATGCAAAAGCGTTTGATAAAGAAAAGGACATCGTATTAGGATGCTGTCAAATAGAAACAGACAATAGCTTTATCAAAAAACAGATCCTTTTCGACAACCTCTTTAGTGGTATAAAATATACAAGTATGGCTTTAGCAAACAAGCCATATATGGGTATAGGTCGCAACATGGCTTTCAGAAAAAATCTTTTCTTTGACAACAGAGGATTCTCTTCTCTATTAAATATGGAAAATGGGGCGGACAATGTTTTTATAAATAGAATAATAACAAAAGAGAATACAACTATTTTGCTTTCACCAAAAAGCATGGTCGTAAGCAATGTTGGAGATAGTATTTCAAGATGGAGAAACATCAAAACAAAATACCTCACAACACGCAAACACTACATTGGCTATAGGGCTAAAATAATATCATTTGAGGAATTCAATAGATATGCATTCTACATCTTTTTCGCTATACTGTGTGGAATAGGCATAAGCTCATCTTCAAAGATTCTTGCACTTTTTGCAATTCTACTGTTCTTAATTCGCTACATTATACAGATAGTAGTAATAAACAAAAACAGCAAGATATACAATGCTGGTAGTTTTTACTTTTCATTACCACTATTCGATTTAATAACACCAGTAGTGAACCACCTATATTTGAAAAGAGATAAAAAGAGAGGGTGACAAATTGTCAGAGCAGAAACCTCTACACACCCTCTTGCTATACAACAGGCGGTTAAAGCAGGTTAAGCGCTCATTTGTAGCGTTAAAAGACTTGAAATAGGTACTGTTGGTGTTTTTTAGAACGCTTTTTGTATATAGATTTGAGAAAGAATAATAATAAAATCATCAAAAAAAAATAGATTATGAAAGCTAATTTAAAACAAGTACTTACCATTATTTTGGTAGCTATCTTAAGCGCAACAGTCGCTCTATTTGGGTATGACTATATGCAAAAAAGGAAAGCTTCATCTAAACAAACTAATGGGTCTGTGAGTGAGTTCTCAGAAAACTTTTCACAAGAGTTTGACCTAAACAATGTTAGACTAACCAATATGACCACTTCAGAAGGCTATCCTGATTTTACGAAAGCTGCAGAAAGAACCATCCATGGTGTAGTTCACGTAAAGTCTACTAAAGCAGCTTCAAGAAGAAGACAACAAATTGTAGACCCATTTGAGTTTTTATTTGGTTTTGGAAACAGGAACTTCGATTTTGGTCAACCACAACCACAAGTAGGATTTGGCTCTGGAGTAATTATATCGAAAGATGGATATATTATAACCAACAATCACGTAATTCAAGGTGCCTCGGAGGTATCGGTTACCCTAAACGATAACAAAGAATATGATGCAACCATAGTGGGCACAGACCCTGGAACTGATATAGCTCTTCTAAAAATCAAAAGAGATGAAGATTTTAAATATGTATCTTTTGGGAATTCTGATGATTTGAAAGTTGGCGAATGGGTATTGGCAGTAGGAAACCCATTTAACTTAACATCAACAGTTACAGCAGGAATTGTAAGCGCTAAAAACAGAAGCAATATTGTGGGTGAAGCACAAAGTCTACAATCTTTTATCCAAGTGGATGCTGCCGTAAATCCTGGTAATAGTGGTGGAGCATTAGTAAACACACGTGGAGAGTTAGTTGGTATAAATACTGCAATATACTCTCAAACAGGGAACTTTGCTGGATATGCATTTGCTATTCCAATCTCTATTGCTGGCAAAGTTGCATCAGATTTAAAAGAGTATGGAGCAGTTCAACGTGCCGTTATGGGAGTTTTATCCCCAAATATTGACTATATTAAAGAGAACGACCCTGATAAATACAAAGAACTAAAAGAGATAGAAGGTGTTTTAATAGATGATTTTTCCGATAGAAGCCCATCTAAAGTGGCAGGAATAAAAGAAGGCGACATTATTAAATCAATCAACAATGCACCTATCAAGAATTTTAATGAACTACAAACTCAGATAGGCAGATATCGTCCTGGCGACAAGATTAAAGTTGTGGTTGACAGAGATGGTAAAGCTATGACATTTACTGTAGAACTTCAAAATGCTCAAGGCAGTACAGATTTAGTGAAAACTGTTAATGGCATGGATATACTGGGTGCAACCTTTGCAGAAATTCCTAATAGTAGGAAAGAGAAATTAGGTATAAGCAGTGGTGTAGAAGTAACAGATGTGGATAATAAAGGGAAGTTTAGAAAAGAAGGTATCAACAAAGGCTTTGTAATTCTGAGAATAAACAATATTCCTGTAAATACAGAAGCAGAAATTGCAAAGATTGTGCAGATGACTACCACAACCAAATCTGAGGATAAAGTAATACTTATAGCGGGATTTTATCCTAACAGTAAAACTCAATATATAGCAATTGATTTATCTAGCCAATAAGTTAAACTAGTTTAAATAGAGGTGTCTTTAATAACAAAACACCTCTCTAAATGTTCTACACAAAGGAATCAGCGAATAACTGCTTCCTTTGTTGCTATCTAGAATTCACAACCAAAATTATATATAGCAACCTCATGCAAAAGATCTTATTTATATGATGTTATAAAAAAAAGACTATCTTTGCATCCCCCAAATAAAAAAATAACCGTAAAATATACAAATGAGACAATTAAAGATAACAAAGTCAATCACAAATCGTGAAAGTGCCTCTCTGGACAAGTACCTGCAAGAAATTGGTCGCGAAGACTTAATTACTGTAGAGGAAGAAGTCGAGTTGGCACAAGCCATAAGAAAAGGTGACAGACTAGCTTTAGAAAAACTCACTAAAGCAAACCTTCGATTTGTGGTTTCAGTTGCAAAACAATATCAAAATCAAGGCCTTAGCCTACCAGACCTAATAAACGAAGGAAATTTAGGTTTGATAAAAGCCGCAGAAAAATTTGATGAAACGCGCGGTTTTAAATTTATTAGCTACGCCGTATGGTGGATTCGTCAATCTATACTGCAAGCTCTTGCAGAGCAATCGCGTATTGTAAGACTTCCGCTTAACCAAGTTGGATCGCTTAATAAAATAAACAAAGCTCTACAAAAGTTTGAACAAGAGAACGAACGCAAGCCATCGGCAGAGGAATTAGCGATTGAGCTTGACATTACCGTAGAAAAAGTTAGAGATTCGCTGAGAGTATCAGGACGCCATATATCTATGGATGCGCCTTTTGTTGAAGGGGAAGACAACAGTCTGCTTGATGTAATGATAAATGATGATGCCCCTCTAGCCGACAGAACACTTATAAATGAATCGCTTCAAAAAGAAATAGACAGAGCACTGTCTACTTTAACCGATAGAGAAAGCGAAATCATCAAAATGTTTTTCGGAATTGGTTCACAAGAAATGACATTAGAAGAAATTGGAGACAAGTTTCAACTAACTCGTGAACGTGTTAGACAAATAAAAGAAAAAGCAATACGTAGACTTCGTCAGGATTCACGTAGCAAATTACTTAAAAGCTACTTGGGTTAAAATAAAATTCATTTATTATAGTTACTAAACAAAATTAGTTTTGCATAGATATATATGTGAAATAGCAGTGTTTAGCATATTTGTTTATAAAAAACCTATATAATACGAATTAATATTTTATATTTGTATTTTGATTGAGGGTTGTAAACACAACTATGCGCTTTTACAGCTATTTTGTTTATAACTTATTAGCATTAATTCAAGAATAAACGAATGCTTATGAACTTTTCTTTTTAGCATTTGTTATATGTATTGATTCAGCGGTAGTAAAAACAACACAACACTGCCTCTCAATCAAGAATAGTATTTAGAAATAAATATCGAGTTATTGTAATACAGAATGTTTAATTAGAATTTAAATTTATGAAAAAAATTAGTTTATTATTAATGTCAATCCTTGTAGCATTTGGAATAAGTGCTCAAGAGACACAAAATGTTTCTCATGGTGATGTTTACCTGAAAAACAAAGGAAGCGACAATTGGTTTATGAGTCTTGCTGGTGGTACAAACATGCACTTCGGCAGCGGAAGCAAAGACCAAGACTTTATGGATGCCCTTGGATGGCAAGGTCAATTAGCAGTAGGAAAATGGTTCACAACTAACTGGGGATCACGTTTAGCTATTAATGTTGCCCAGCACGAACACTACAACAGTGTTGGGGATACCTATACTACAGGTTCTTCAGTAAACCCTCATTTAGACCTTATGTGGAATGTTACAAACGCTGCTGTTGGTTATAGAGCCGACAGAGTATATAACTTCATTCCTTATATTGGTGTTGGTTATATGTATGGTATGGACGAAGACTTCAAGAAAGTAAATCCAGATAACGACGTATTTAAAAACCAAAATCAATCACTGTCATGGAATCTTGGTATTATCAATGACTTCCGTTTATCAAACAACTTCTCAATCTTTGTTGAGTTGGCAGCAACAACTGTTCAAGGTAGCTTCGGAAGAGCTTACTCAAAAATGGAGGCTGGTGACTACGATTGGGATATATTAGGTCAAGCATTAGTTGGAGTTAAATTTGGTTTAGGTGGAAAACAAGATTTCACTACTGCTGAATTGTTAGACTACAACTTGATT
>CAZIUT010000054.1:0-10936 GCA_964542545.1 uncultured Dysgonomonadaceae bacterium
AGAATAAATAAATGTTTTTTCATTCTTTTTTTTATTTTAAATACAAAGCTAAGCAATGAGTGCGTTAATATTTAATGTATATACTTAAATTTGCTGATGTGGTTGCAGTTTTCATTTTATTAATAGCTTTTGTATGCAACTTACTACTAATATTAAATATAACGCTACAATATGACATATCATGAAAACTTGAAATGAAACAAAAAAAGATTGCTTAGTATTAAACTAAGCAATCTTTTAAAAATTTACAATCTTCATGAAAGCTAAAAAGACTGTTTATAGTGTTTGTTTTAGTTCAAGGAAATTTCGTCGACAAATAACAAAGCTTTAGTTCCTTTTCCTGAATGCCATTCTGGCATTTTAGACAATGGTTTGATAGTAATCTTAAAGTAACGAGCTGTGGTTGCATCAAAAGAATATTGATGGTCTACTAAATCTTCCCACTGATCGTCCTTCACATTAAGCTGGTTCTTTGAAACTAAAACTTCAAAGTTTTCGTTATCGTTAGATGCTTCTACAATAACCTCTTCTGCATCAAAAATCCAAGCCCCTGTAGCTACATTAGTTGTAAAATTTACCGTTGAAATTTCAGTAGGGCTCAATAAATCAATCACAGCAACTAAATCTTCGTTTTGAAAACCAATCCAGCGACCTGTTCTATAGCCTGTATTTCCGCGAAGACCATCAACCAATAGAGGAGCACCATTGAATTTAAAATTACTTACTGCATTTGTGAGTAGCGTGATGGGTTTGAAGGTCGATTTTGAAATTTCGACCTTCTCAGAAAATACTTTACTACTCATTGTTCCATCGGTGAAAGTTGCTGCTTTTATTTCTGCACTTTCCTTCACACTAAATACTTCAGTATATTTTGAAGAGGATGTTGAAGGTTCGCTTCCATCCAATGTGTAATAGATAGGAGAGTTGCTTATTGAGCTAAGCGTTACATCTATACTTTCTGTTTGAAAGTTAGATTCTAACCCGGCTTTTATATCAAACACATGTGAAGCATAGCCGTATCCCTCTCTTTCGTATAAATCTGTTAGTTGTGGAAGTCTCTCTAAGAAATTATCATAATCTTTCTTCTCTGGTTGTGTCCATTGCACTTCGCTTATAGCAGCCATTCGAGGCAACAGCATATACTCAATATGTTCTGGAGTAGCAATATACTCTGTCCATAAGTTTGCTTGCACACCCAATATATGCTTTTTCTCTTCCAGCGTTAATTCATCTGGAGTTGGATTTAGGCTGTACACCTTTTCAACGGGCAAGAAACCGCCAATAGCAAAAGGTTCATCATTTGTGTTTTCCGATTGATAATAATCGAAGTAAGCATGAGTTGTTGGAGTCATAATCACATCGTGTCCCATTTTGGCAGCCTCTATACCACCTTTCATACCGCGCCACGACATTACTGTAGCATTAGGAGCCAGTTCGCCTTCCAATATTTCGTCCCATCCAATAATGCGACGACCACGTTCATTCAAAAATTTCTCTATGCGAGCAGTTAAATAGCTTTGTAGGTAGTGTTCTTTTTTATGTTTTGCATCGCCTTTTAAGCCCAATTCTTTAATTTTTGCTTGACATTTAGGACACTCTTCCCAGCGTACTTTTGGCACTTCGTCGCCACCAATATGAATATATTCCGATGGAAATAGCTCAATTACTTCAGTTAAAATGTTTTCTAAGAATGTATAACTATCTTCATTTCCTGCACAAAGCACATCGTCAAATATACCCCATTTTGTAGCCACTTCATATGGGCCACCCGTGCAACCATATTCTGGATAAGCCTTCAAAGCAGCAAGCATATGGCCTGGAAGGTCAATTTCTGGTATAGTGGTTATGTATCTTTCTTGAGCATAAGCAACTATATCTTTTATCTCTTCTTGTGTGTAGAACCCTCCGTGTGGTTTGCCATCATACTCACCACTATTTTTACCAATAACTGTTTCTTTACGCATAGAACCCAATTCGGTAAGTTTAGGATATTGTTTTATCTCTATTCTCCAACCTTGGTCTTCTGTTATATGCCAGTGAAAACGATTGATATTGTGCATAGCAAGCAAGTCGATAAATTTCTTTACAAACTCAACAGGTTGATAGTAACGTGCTACGTCAAGCATTATACCTCTGTATCCAAAACGAGGTTCATCGTTTATAGTAACTGGAGCAAATAAAGTTTTAGCTCCCTTTGTAGAAATAGATTTTCTCAATGTTTGTATGCCATAAAACACAGCAGCTTCACTTGCTCCTGTTATGGTAATTTTGTTTTCTTCAACTTGTAAACGGTAGGCTTCTTTGTTATCGTTTTCCAATCCAAGAGCCAATTCAATTACTTTCTCGTTGGTTGGGTTTGATGTAATAATGCCAAGATTAAGATAATCACCCAAAAACTGAGCATTGCGCTCCATCAGTTCATTACCTTCGGGGTAAACAACTTTTGTTTTAAATGACAATTCAAAAGGCTTCCCTTCTGAAGTCTCAATTTCTTGTGGAAGCGGAATTACTTGATAGTTAGCTTCACCAATAGTTGAATTGCTACAGGCCATAAAAAAGCTTGCTGCTACAACTATCATTAATAGTTTACTTATTTTTCTCATGTTTGTTTTAAAATTTGTTTGAATTTTTATTTTTCATATTATCTTGAAAAGTAGTTTATTAATTAAACTTCTTATATCAATTTACTAATAGTGCGTTTCACTTTCTCTTTATCGGTTATGTTTTGAACAAATTCATCTATGGAAACAACTGTTCCACCCATTTTAAGGTTAGGGTTACGATATTTCATTTGGCTATCTATTGGTTCACGCGCCGATAAGTGAAACTCTGTAGCTCCTGTCTCTTTGGCTATAGTAGCAATGTTCTCTTCATTAACACCACTACCAGGCATAACTATAATTCTATCGTTTGCTTTAGCAACCAATTCTTTCAACAACGACAAACCTTCTCTAGCAGTGGGTTGTTGCCCCGATGTGAGCAAAGTATCGCAGCCCAATACTATTATTTGCTCTAAACTTTCAAAAGGGTCTTTACACATATCAAATGCACGATGAAAAGTTACATTCATTCCTTTTGCTGCATCTATCAACTCTTTGTTGCGCTTCATATCTACCGTTCCATCAGCATTTAAGCAACCAATAACCACACCATCTACACCAAGTTTTTTAGCCATCTCAATGTCGTACAACATAGTTGTATGTTCCACATCAGAGTAGAGAAAATCTCCACCACGAGGACGAATAATTATATTTAATTTAATATCTAGCAGTTTGCGTGCAACAGCTATTTCACCATAAGATGGAGTTGTTCCACCTTCAGGAATTCCTGCACAGAGCTCCACTCTGTGTGCTCCACCTTTTTGAGCTTGCAGGCAACTTTCAACTGAATTGGCGCAAATTTCAATTTTATATTTCATTTTATTCATAGTATTGTTATTCAGGGGTCAAATATACAACTTTAATAAAAGACTTGAAAGCATGTGTTTATATTTAATTAGTGATTAATGAAAAAATATTTATGATACACTGTCATTTTATTAATGCTTTTTTGTTTTTTCAATAGTTTTCATGTATATCTCTCACAACGTGATATTTAAGCACTTATAATTATAAATTGCTAAATATTTTCATTTTAATTAAGAGCATAGATTGTCTTTTTTTGCGAGTGGATATAAAAAAATGGAGCAATAAGATGCAATAAATATATTAAAGTTGACTTTTTGATTAAAATGTCAAGGTTTGTAGTTATATTTGTCAGCGTTATTGTATTGTTAGCAGTATCTGTGTTGCAGAAACTGCTTTTCCATATTATAACATTACATAAAGAACACAATAATGATACATAAAATACAATTAGAAGAAGATACAGCTCTTTCTGAAAAGTTGAAAAAAGGCAACTTGTTTGAAGTATATTCTCGCTGGGCTATTGAGCCTGTAAGAGGCGAAGGGTGCAAGGTTTGGGATGCAAACAATATTGAATATCTCGATTTTTATGGTGGTCATGGAGTAATATCTATTGGCCACTCACATCCACATTATGTGAGAATGATAAAAGAGCAAACAGAGAAAATGGTTTTTTATTCAAACTTTGTTCAAAACTCTTTGCAAGATGAATTAAGCCAGAAGTTGGGCAAACTATCTGGTTATACCAATTACTCCTTGTTTTTGTGCAACTCTGGTGCTGAAGCAAATGAAAATGCTGTGAAATTGGCATCTTTCAAAACAGGTAAGAAACGTGTTCTTGCTTTTAACGAGGCTTTTCACGGACGCACATCTGGAGCTATTGCTATGACTGACAACGCAATTATACAAGCCCCATTTAACACAATGCACCAAGTAACGTTTGTTTCACTAAATGATATTGATGCAGTTGAAAATGCGCTGAAAACGAATGATTATGCTGCTGTAATAATAGAGCCAATACAGGGTATTGCAGGTATATTTCCTGCCCACATAGAGTTTTTGCAACAGCTACAAACCCTTTGCAAAAAATACGATGCAATGCTTATTATAGATGAAGTGCAAGCAGGATATGGGCGAACAGGTAAATTCTTTGCTCATCAATTTGCCAACATCACCCCCGATATTATATGTATTGCTAAAGGCATGGGAAATGGATTTCCTATTGGAGGTATTCTTATATCGCCCCATTTTGAAGCCAAAGACGGAATGCTAGGAACCACCTTTGGTGGCACTCATTTGGCTTGTTCAGCAGCAATAGCTGTGTTGGATGTGATAGAAAAAGAAAATTTAGTAGATAATGCAACAGAAATGGGAGATTACTTCTTGAGTCAATTGAAGAGATGCGCTGGTATTAAATCAATTAGGGGTAGGGGGTTGATGATTGGCGTTGAATTAGAACCTGAATATGCTGATTTGCGTAATTTGCTATTAATGGATCACCATATATTTACTGGAGGATCTAAAAATAATGTCTTACGATTGTTGCCTCCTCTTTGTATTACAAAAACCGAGATAGATATATTTATTGAATCATTTAAGAAAGCAATCTCAAGGTTTAGTAAAGTCAATAGTAATGGTCAATAGCCAGCACTTATTTAAAACATCTTCTTTTATCTCTTTTGCATTTTGCAACACGCCAATTGCAAATTGGTGAAAACGGCAAAGTAGAAACAATAATGATGACAGTACATATATATGTTTAACTGCTCATTTTTAACTGCTCAGTGGTTGCATTAAAGATATATTACTGATTTCATAAACAAAAAAAAAGGATAAATCATGTATCACCACATTCAATCCTTTTTTTTATTTATATGCTGAGCTTAATATAATTAAGCAGCTTCTATTTATAGTAAATAATTACTCCTCTCCTACAATATCAACAGTTTCTAACTTCACTTCTGGTTGTTGTAAACCAACAATGGGGTTAGATACATCTTCAAATATCTCAAGGTCGAAGTATTTTGTTGAAGCCAACAAGTGGTCAAACACATCCGATACAATACCTTCATATATTCCCCAGTTTATAGTGTTTGCAAACATGTAAAGCTCCAGAGGCACACCCTTAGATGTGGGGTCAAGCTGACGCACCATAATCATCATATCTTGCCTTATATCTTTATGGCTCCTCAAATATTCCAATACATAAGTTCTAAACAAGCCCATGTTTGTGAGGTTTCTACCATTTACAGGAATAGATTTATCTGCTCCTGTTTCTTTATTGTATTTGTTTATTTCTTCAGTTCGTTTGTCTATATATTTAGAAACATTTTGTATGCGTTTAAATTTTTCCAGCTCTTGATCTGTTTCTATAAAACGAATAGACGACTGTTTGATGTGAATAGAGCGTTTAATTCTTCTTCCACCAGTTTCTTGCATTCCCCTCCAGTTTTGAAACGATTCTGAAATAAGAGAGTAGGGCGGTACATATGAAATTGTTTTATCGAAGTTGCGAATTTTAACGGTAGTAAGAGATATTTCAAACACATCGCCGTCGGCGTTAAATTTGGGCATCGAAATCCAGTCTCCTTTTCTCACCATATCATTGGCCGATAGCTGAATACTGGCTACAAATCCCATAATAGTGTCTTTAAACACCAACATGAGTATGGCCGATGCAGCACCCAAACCTCCAATAAGAACAGATGGGTTTTGGCTCAATAGTATAGATATTAGTATGATTCCTCCTATTGCATAAAGGAATATTTTAATTACCTGGAAATAGCTTTTCAGGGGTTTGTCTTTCAAAGATTCTTTCTCATTAAGGGTATCTTCAAACACACCCAATATAGCTGTTATGAGCCATAGTATGTAGAATACAAGATAAGCATTGGCTAATTTATCAAAAAAGATTTCCGTTTTAGGGAAGTCGTAAAAAATGGTGGGTATAGATCCTTTTATCAAGCTAAAAGGGACAATCATAGCCACATAGTGTGGGATTTTCCTATTAAGTAGATGTTGTAGGAAAGAGAATTTCTTTACTTTTACAGTCTTAGTTAAAATGAGGGTTAAAATCTTGCGTGTTACTACTTGCAAGATATAAACCAGTACAACAACTAAAGCTATTAGAAAAATAATGTTGATGAACTTCACAAACTGTTCGCTAATTCCTAAACCACTGAGGAGGTCTACTGACCAATTTCTAATTGCATTGGTTGATTCAGTTATTTGTTCAATCTTTTCTTGTTCGTTCATATCTTAATTTTAACATTTAATTAATTATGTATTTGTGTTACCACGATATTATTCCTTCTTTTAAGTTATATACCGTGAATCCCTTTTTTGCCAATAGCATGCCTGCATACACACTTCTCACACCACTTCTACAATATATGGCTACAGGAACAGACACATCTAATTGCGCATCAAGTTGCTCCTCAAAGTTGACATCGTAAAAATCTATAAGTATTGCACCGTCTATTTTATGCAGTTCAAACTCTTCGGGTGTTCGCACATCTAGCAATTGCACTGTGCTTTCAGCAATGAGTTTCTTAAATTCGGGAGTGCTTATCGATTTAAAGCCTTTGTTTTCTATTGTCATAAAATGTTTATTCTTTCAATCGTGTATAGATTGCGGTGAAAAACAATAATTACAAAGGTATAAAAATATGTGGTGTGTTAAAAATTAAAAGAGAAGGTTCTTTAACTTTTTGACGTTTCAATCTATTTACCAAACACATAAATTACTACTAATTTACACTAATTTTCGTACTCATTAAATTTTAGCCCTTTAAAGAATCGTAGCAAAAATAGTGTAACCAATTAGTAAATAATAAGCTAGAATGGCTGCGCCATAAAACTATTGGTTCTTTTTTTGGATCATCGTCAGGATAGTAATTGTATGGAACTTCTACATTATTCAATCCTTTTTTCATATCTCTCATATATTCTTTATGAAGTGCGTTTGGAGCATATTCAGAGTGTCCGGTTATGAAAAAATCATTTCTAGAAGAATCGGCAATTAAGTATATGCCAGTCTCATCAGTTTCGCATAAAATTGTTAATTCGGGGTGTTTCAAAACATCTTCTCTACATATTGTTGTATGACGGCTATGTGGCACGTAAAACAGATCGTCGAATCCACGGAACAATGGGAAAGAAGTATTTGAAGCTATATGAGGATATACTCCAAACAGCTTTTGTTTTAATTCGTATTTTGGCACTCCATAGAAATGATGGAGAGCAGCTTGTGCACCCCAACAAATATAGAGTGAAGATGTCACATTTTTGTGTGCCCAATCAAACACACTTTCAAGTTCATTCCAATAATTAACCTCCTCAAAAGGATATAACTCTACTGGTGCACCAGTAACAATAAAACCATCGTATTTGTCGTTTTTAATTGCAGAAAATGGTTTGTAATACTTGTGTATGTGCTCAATAGGAGTGTTCTTTGGTGTATGACTTTCTAAGTAAATAAAATCTAAGTGTATGTATAATGGGCTATTACTCATAATGCGAAGCATGTCTGCTTCCGTGTCAATCTTCAGAGGCATAAGATTAAGTACAGCCACTTTAATATGAGGTTTTGCATCTTTTTCTCTTAAAATGAGGTCTGAAATAGAGAACTGCTCTTTTGTAAGCAGTTCTAAGGCAGGGAAATTATGAGGTATATTTAGTAGCATTTACTTTGTTGATGTATAATGTTGTATGACTATTGTGTAACAGTTTATTTAGTCTTCCTTTTTTTTCTTTTCTTACTGGTGTTGGGTCTTTTCTTTTCCACACTCCATCCAAATTTACCAATATGATTGGTAAGCTCGTAGTAGTTTCCGTGAGCATAAGCAATAAGATTGGCCTTATCCATTTCAAACTGTCCGGTAGAGGGGTTTAGGTACTGCTCATCGGCTTGCACATTCACTACTTCTGCTATAAACATGTGATGCGACCCCAGTGGCACTATCTCTTTTACTTTACACTCAATAGATATGGGCGACTCTTCAATAGTGGGAGTGTTTATTACAGAGGACTTGCCAGGAGTGAGTTTTGTGGCTTCAAATTTATTGTTGTGTAATCCTGAGCGAACACCACACCAATCGGCAGATTTTGCTAAATCTTTGTTTGTAAGATTTATCACAAACTCCATATTGCGTTTAATAATATCGTATGAGTGTCGCTCTGGGCGAATGGATATATAACACATTGGCGGGTCGGTACATAGTGTTCCCACCGAACTCACAGTTATTATATTATACTCTTCGGGAGTTGTTCCGCAGGTCACCATTACTGTTGGTAGTGGATATATGAGTGTGCCTGGCTTCCAGTCTTGTTTCATTTACTTTTGCTTAAAATAATATCTTCTTTATCTATTTTTATTTCGCAGTAATGACACTGCAATACAACTTTGTCTTTGTCCACAACATGAAAATGTGTGGGCATTGGTTCGTTGTTGGTAATACACTTGGGGTTGTTGCATTTTACAATGCCTATTACAAAATCAGGTAGCGTAACTCTTTTTTTCTCAACTACTTCGTAGTTTTTTATAATGTTGAGCTTCACTTTAGGCGCAACCAAGGCAATTCTATTTATCTCATCTTCCTCAAAAAACTTGTCCGATATTTTAATAATGCCCTTTGTGCCCATTTTCTTACTATCGAAGTTGTTGCCAATAGTAATACTGTTTTTAAGGGTGTGAAGCCTTAGTAGTTTCACCACTTTAAATAGTTGGTCAGATGGTATATGATCTATAGCTGTGCCACTCTTTAATGCTGCTACTTGTAATTCTTTGCCCATGATTATATTTATATATTAGTTGTTGTGCTTGGTTAGTTATTCTTTTTCTCTCAATTATGTGGTATAATAATTTTTAAACCACTTCAATATTTAGCAAATCGCACATTACAGCCTGACGGGTATATACACCATTCTTTGCTTGCTCAAAATAGTATGCTTTGGGGTTGCTATCCACATCTTGGTCTATCTCTTTCACGCGGGGTAGAGGGTGCAGCACCTTCAAATTGGGTTTACTTTCCTTTAGCATATCATTTCTTAGGGTGTATATATTTTTCACCTTCTCATACTCCATCAAATCTGTGAAACGCTCTTTCTGCACACGAGTCATATATAGTATATCTGCACTATTTATAGATTCTGGTGAGAAATCTGTAAACTCTTTGCACTTAATGCCTCTTTTTTCGCAAAATACTTTATGCTTCTCTGGAATTTTCATTTCATCTGGAGCAACAAAATTAAAAGTGGGATTGAAATGCGATAAACCCTCTATAAGCGAGTGCACAGCGCGTCCATATTTCAAATCGCCCACAATAGTTATTGTTAGGTTGTCAAGTGTTTGCTGTGTTTCGTAGATACTAAATATATCCAACATTGTTTGTGTGGGGTGTTGGTTAGACCCATCGCCTGCATTTATAATAGGCACTGGCGATACCTCAGAGGCATATCGGGCCGAGCCCTCTAAGTGGTGACGCATAATAATGATATCGGTATAGTTGCTCACCATCATTATAGTATCTTTCAGCGATTCGCCTTTGGTAGCACTGCTTGTAGCAGTATCAGAAAAACCTATAATCCTGCCCTGCAATCTATTTATGGCAGTCTCGAAACTCAAACGCGTTCGCGTGCTTGGTTCAAAGAAAAGTGTAGCACAAACCTTGCCTTTCAAAAGAGGTCTATTGGGTTGTTGTTTAAATTTAGAAGCAGTATCGATAATACGCATTATATCCTCTTTACTGTAGTCTTCTATGTTTACTAAGCTTTTAGGTTTCATTGTTATTGTCTCTCTCAGGGGTTTACTTACTCTCTTTTTATGTTCTTATACAAAGTTATAAAAAAACCTTGCAGCTAACACTGCAAGGTCTCTTATTTATTTTATATTTTAAATTCCAAATCCACATCAAACAACTCGTGCCAGGGCAAACCCTGCTTGTTTAGTTGTTCCATAAACGGATCTGGATTAAACTCCTCTACATTATATACACCTGGTTTGCTCCATAGATCTTGCATAAACATGCGTGCACCAATAGTAGCCGGTACACCAGTAGTGTAGCTCACACCTTGTGCTCCAGTTTCTTTATAGGCGGCTTCGTGGCTACAGTTGTTATATATATAATATGTGCGCTCTTTACCATCTTTTATACCACGTATGCGACATCCAATAGAAGTTTCGCCAGTGTAGTTCTCACCTAATTCACCTGGATCTGGAAGCACAGCTTTTAAGAACTGAATTGGAACAATCTTCTGACCCTGATACTCCACTTCATCAATACGTGCCATTCCAATGTTCTGTATTACACGTAAATGTGTAAGGTATTCCTCGCCAAAAGTCATCCAAAAACGAGCTTGTTTAATGGTTGGGAAGTTTTTTACCAACGACTCTAACTCCTCGTGATATATCAAATACGATTCCTTTGGACCAATATTTGGATAGGTCAGCGTTTTGTGTATTTCGTGTGGCTCTGTCTCAATCCACTCTCCATCTTTGTAGTATTTACCTTTTTGCGATACTTCGCGAATAT
>CAZIUT010000055.1:0-10936 GCA_964542545.1 uncultured Dysgonomonadaceae bacterium
CTTCGCGAATTTCATTTGCATCATTACCATTAATTGAGATAACGCGCCAGTTCCAAGCTTCATATTTCTTAGCAACATCTTCGCTTGATACAGCATTTGTCATAGTTGACAGTTGCACATTGTTTGAATCGTAAAACATGATATAGTTGTCCAATCCTAGATGACCAGCAATTCTACCTGCACCTTGTGATATTTCTTCCTGAATACCTCCATCTGAGATAAATGAGTAGATGGTTTGGTTCATACTATCGCCCAAACGATGCTTCAAGAACTTAGCAGCAATAGCAGCTCCCACTCCGTAGGTATGACCCTGTCCTAGTGGCCCAGAGGTGTTTTCGATACCACGCATCACATCAATTTCTGGATGACCAGGAGTAACACTACCCCACTGACGGAATTGTTTTAGGTCGTCTAGTGAAACATTGCCGTTTAAACATAACACTGAGTAGAGCATAGGCGACATATGACCAGGATCTAAAAAGAATCTATCGCGCGATTCCCAACTAGGGTTATCGGGATCATACTCCAAAAACTCTGAAAATAGAACATTAATAAAGTCTGCGGCACCCATAGCTCCACCTGGATGACCAGAGTTGGCTTTTTCTACCATAGAAGCTGAAAGTATGCGGATGTTGTCCGCGGCTTTTTTCATTAGATTGACATCGTTCATAATAAATATATTTTTTGAAGTTTATTTCTAAGTTATCTTTTGAAACATAGGTTTTTTCGCAAAAAAACCCACATCATTTACAAAGATAGTATTTTATAGTAAAAAGAACGAAAACTATTTACTAAAAGACCCTGCATTTTTTATAACTTTGTTTTTAATAAATTAAGCACTATCAAAGAAGACTATGTCATTAAGCAAAAATAAAATAAGCTATATCCAATCACTTAAACAAAAGAAGTATAGAAACGAACACAATACTTTTGTTGCAGAAGGCTCTAAATTAATTTCCGATTTAATGCTACACCTACCCTGTCAACTACTTGTGATTGCTGAAAACATGCATGATAAACTGCCTAACATGAAGGCAGATGAGACAATAATTGCCACTCGTTCCGAAATAAAAAAAGCATCGCACCTTTCTACACCACCCGATGCTATTGCTATATTTTATCAAGCGCAACACGATTACTCTCAAATAGACCTTACAAATAAATTGAGCTTAGTATTGGATGGTGTGCAAGACCCTGGAAACTTAGGCACTATTATCCGTATTGCTAGCTGGTTTGGAATAGAAAACATATTCTGCAGCCATGACTCTGTTGATGTTTACAACACTAAAACTGTGCAAGCAACTATGGGTGCACTATCTAGTGTAAATATACATTACACAAATATTATTGACCTGATTGCTCAATATAACAACTTGCCCGTTTATGGTACTTTCCTAAACGGAGAAAATATTTACTCCACAACACTAAGCTCTACCGGATTTATTATTATGGGTAACGAGGGTAAAGGAATACGTAACCAGATAGAACAATTGATTACACACCGAATTTATATACCAAACTTCTCAACCAATAGCTCTACTTCAGAATCTTTGAATGTGGCGGTGGCTACAGCTGTTGTTTGCTCAGAGTTTAGAAGGAGATAATATTCTATATTATTAAAAATTACATTATGATTACTTTTAAAAAGTGGCGAAACATCACAATTTCCAATCTTGTTTTCACAATTGTACTCTTAAAGATGATGTTATTTGGCATTTCTACAGCATCAGCACAAAATGAAGAAAAACCAAATGTTTTGTTTATCATCTCAGACGATTTAACAACAACAGCTTTATCAAATTATGAGAACACACTAAGCCGTACACCCAACATCGATAAACTAACTTCGGAAGGAATGCTATACACTAGAGCATATAGTCAATTCCCTGTTAGTGGACCATCAAGAGCCTCTCTCATGTTTGGATACTATCCTCATGCCACAGAAACTTTTGGATATGTAAGTGGAAGAGAAAATGTTGGGCAGGAACGTGAGTCATGGTCACAACTCTTCAAAAACAACGGCTACTATACAGCAAGAGTAAGTAAAATTTTCCACATGGGAATTCCAATCGATATTGAAACCGGATCAAATGGATCGGATGACGAAGCGTCATGGACAGAACGCTTCAATAGTCAAGGACCTGAATGGAAAGCTGAAGGAGAAGCTGAGTTGGTTCAAAATAATCCTTATAGACTTAAACCCAGACAAGGTGGCAATGTAATGACAGTGGTGAAAGCTGAGGGCAATGACTTGGTACACTCTGATGGAAAAACGGCAGAGATGGCATCAGAACTAATACGGAAACATAAAGACAAACCTTTCTTTCTTGCTGTAGGGTTTGTGCGGCCGCATGTTCCTTTTGTTGCACCTAAATCTTATTTCAACGACTATCCACACGAACAAATGGTGCTACCTCCGAAAGTGAAAAACGATTGGAATGATATTCCCGAAGCAGGTATAAACTATGTCACTAGCGTGAATGCGAAAATGTCGGAAGAACAACAAAAAAAAGCCATAGCTGGTTACTATGCATCTGTTACATATATGGATGCACAAGTTGGGAAAGTGTTGAATACCCTAAAAGAGGAAGGATTGGAAGATAAAACCATTGTAATATTTACATCAGATCACGGGTTTCATCTTGGTGAACATGATTTTTGGATGAAAGTGAGCCTTCATGAAGAATCTGTTAGAGTACCGCTTATTATTAAAGTTCCGGGCAAAAAACCAGGTGTATGTCACTCGCTTACAGAATTGCTTGACTTATATCCAACTGTGGCTGAACTGGCAGGACTAAAGTCATCGCCTCACATTCAAGGAAAAAGCATAGTTGAAACATTAGATGACCCTTCCATCGAAGTAAGAGATGCAGCTTTTTCAGTGTCGGTTCACGGTGGTGTAAATGCTTTTTTATTACGTACCAAGAAATGGGCTTATATTCAATATGAAGAAGATGCAAAACGCGGTATAGAATTGTACAACATGGAATATGATGAAAAACAATACAACAACTTAGCTCATAACCCTAAATTCAAAGACATTGTACAAGAATTTCAAACAAAACTTAAAAAAAAGTTGAACGAAGTTAGGGACAATGATTTAGGAATAGAATATAATCTGAAGCAATAGCATTAAGAAGATTAATTATTAAAACGATGTTATGAGTGTGAAAAACGTTGACACATGACATTTTTTTGAAAAAAGTAAACACAAAAGCACTCCTTCTGCTATGCACATTGCCTATCTTTTCTTTAAGCATGTCTGAAGAATTGGCTAAACCAAATATTATTTTGTTAATGGCAGATGACTTGGGATGGGGCGACGTGGGTTTCAATGGCAATACAATTGTGAAAACTCATTGCATGGACCAATTAGCAAAAAAAGGTGTAGTGTTTAAACAGTTTTATGCTTCGGCTCCGCTTTCTTCACCCACTCGTGCTAGTGTAATGACAAGAAGAAATGCTTTTCGCACTAGTGTATTTAGTGCAAACGTTGGCATTTTGAGACCCAAAGAAAAAGTGCTACCTGAAATACTAAAAATAAAAATGGTTATAATACTGGACATTTTGGGAAATGGCATCTAGGATTACTTACCGACAAATAAATCGATGCAAATAGAGGAAGGCCAGAGAATTGGCACTTATTAAATCCACCTTCGGAACATGGCTATGACGATGCTCTTGTTACAGAGTCAAAGGTTTCTACTTTCGACCCTATGCTGACACCTCATACAAACAATGGTCGCTTTTGGGATTACATATCAGAATTCGAAAAAAACCTTACGGCACATATTATTGGGATATTAACGGAAATAAACTAACAGAAGGACTTCGTGGAGATGATAGCCGTGTTATTATAGACCGCGTTCTTCCATTTATTGATAATTCAATCCAGCAAGACAAACCTTTTCTAGCTACAGTTTGGTTTCATACGCCTCATCTGCCTTGTGTGGCTAGTACTGAATATACAGCTATGTACGAAGGGATATCGCTTGAAAAGAGAAACTACTATGGATGTATTACGGCAATGGATGATCAGATTGACCGATTGATTCAATACTTAAAACATAAAGGGGTGTATGAAAATACTGTTATCCTATTTTGTAGCGATAATGGACCTGAACTAAATACACCTGGCTCGGCAGGAATTTATAGAGGTAAAAAAACACTCCATATATGAAGGTGGAATAAAAGTTCTTGCTTTTATAGTGTGGGAAAATGGCAATTTGCCAGAGCAAATTACTCAACCTTGCATTACTTCTGACTATCTACCTACAGTGTTAGAGATAGTGGGTATAAAAAATGTTGACTTGTATGATTTAGATGGCGGATCATTTTTAAAGTTTTTCCATTCAAATGAAGTTTCTCGAAACAATCCGTTGACTTTCTGCTCAGAAACACAAGGTGCTGTTGTTACTTCATGCTATAAGTTATACAGCGATAAGGGAAATATTGAGCTCTATAACCTAACATATGACCCTGAAGAGAAAAACAATATCAGCTCACTTTATCCTTATATAATCAATGAGTTATCATCTTATTTATACTGACAAATGGATGCCTATAAGCATTCGTTTGAAGGAGGTGAATATGGGAGAGAATCGGTTGAAAGGATGAATCAGAAGTGGCACAATATTTTTGAAATAAAAGAATGAAAACATTTCTACAAGATACAACAGTAATTACGCTTACTATTCATATTTAAGAATACAACATATTTTAAAAGAGGTTGAATAATAAAACCTGCTTTAAGAATAAAAAAAAACATAAACAATAAACTCTTACTTATTTCTGCAGCCTCAGCCCTTACTGGGGGACTTATGGCGACAAACCCTACCAACATAGTTCTCATCAACTTAGACGATGTGGGTTATGGCGATTTATCATTCAACGGTGCTTATGGGTACAAAACACCCAATATAGACTAAATGGCTGCAAAGGGGATGCGCTTCACGCATTTCTTAGCCTGCCAACCCAATAGTGGCGAATCGCGTGCGGGATTGCTTACAGGATGTTATCCAAACAGAATTGGCTTCTCAGGAGCACCCGCTCCAGGTTCAGATTACGGTATACACCCCGATGAAATAACTATGGCAGAAATGCTGAAACAAAAAGATTACAAAACTGCAATCTACGGCAAATGGCACTTGGGAGACGACGAACAGTTTCTTCCATTACAAAATGGTTTCGACGATTACTATGGCCTACCCTACTCAAATGATATATGGCCTTTTATCCACAACAAGATGAGAGATTTAACTTTCCAGACTTGCCTACATACGATGGAAATGAAATAATAGGATACAACACCGATCAAACGCAGTTTACAACAGACTACACAATGAGTGCAGTAAATTTCATAAAAAAAAGTAAAGATGAACCCTTCTTTCTTTATTTAGCTCACTCTATGCCACATGTTCGACTTTTTGTGTCGGATAAATTTAAAGGAAAAAGTGAACAGGGACTTTTTGGTGTTGTGATGATGGAGCTTGATTGGAGCGTTGGACAAATACTAAAAACATTACGCGAGTTGGGCTTAGAAGAGAACACCTTAATAGTACTCACTTCCGACAACGGACGATGGGCCAACTATCGCAATCATGCAGGTTCTGCTGGTGGTTTGCGCGAGGCTAAAGCTACCACATTTGATGGAGGAAACAGAGTGCCTTGCGTTATGTATTGGAAAGGGAGTATCGATCCAGGTACAACTTGAATAAACTAGCATCAAATATCGATCTCTTGACTACATTTACAGAAATTGCTGCAGTGCCTCTTCCTCATCGAAAAATTGATGGTGTAAGCATTCTTCCACTTATAAAAAGTGAAGAGAATGCCAATCCACGTAAATCTTTTGTCTATTACTTCAATCACAATGATTTGGGAGCTGTAACTGATGGAATGTTCAAACTAGTGTTTCCTCACGGATACGTAACATATGGCTCTCAAGTGCCTGGTAATGATGGTCAGCCTGGTAAGCTAACCTTTATTGATTTGAAAAAAGCAGAACTGTATAATTTACGCCGCGATCCTGGTGAACGATACGATGTGCTATCGCAATACCCCGAAGCAGGAGCTAAGCTAATGAAGATAGCCAATGAAAAACGTTATGAGCTAGGCGATGACTTGATGCGCATAAAAGGAACAGAGAATAATAAATCTGGCAAAACAAATAAAACAAAATGATAAATAGAAAACTATTGATACCCGCACTACTTTGTGCATCTATAAATTCAGTTGTGCCACAAAGCAACATCAATCATAATAAAGAGAACGACAAAGAACAACGCTCTAATATTCTGTTTATACTTTCAGACGATCACACCTCGCAATCGTGGGGTGTGTATGGTGGTGTGTTGGCCAACTATGTTCAAAACGAAAACATTAACAGACTAGCCCAAGAGGGATGTGTAATGGACAAAGTGTTTTGCACCAACTCCATTTCGGTACCAAGCAGAGCTTCAATATTTACAGGTGCTTATAGCCACAAAAATGGTATGTACATATTAAGCGATGCCCTCTATCCTGAAGCCGATAACATTGCTAAACGTATACAAGATAGTGGCTATCAAACTGCGCTATTTGGTAAGTGGCACTTAAAGAAAGAGCCTTCAGGGTTCGACTCATACTCAGTGTTTCATGATCAAGGAGAATACTTCGACCCGCTTATGAAATCGCCTGAAAACTGGGTAGATGCCGATGTTGCAAGAAGAGGTGAGATAGTTGAAGGTTTCTCAACAGATATTGTTACTGATAAAACTATCAACTGGATTAAAAACAGTGAGAAAAATAATCCTTTTATGGTAATGTGTCACTTTAAAGCTACACACGAACCATGGGATTATCCGGAAATGCTAAAGCATTTGTCTGATGATGATGTTGAGTTTCCTGAGCCAGCAAACATGTATGAGTTTGGCACTGAGTCTTCAGGAAGGACTTTCACTGGATAGCAGCTTGAGAACTTAGGACAAAGATGGGAATCGGCCAGTGCAGACCCCGACTCTTTGTGGTGTGTGTATCCTGAACTTCCTTTTTCGAAAGAGGGCTTAGACAAAGAAGCTGTACGCAAAAAGATTTATCAAGAATTCATTAAAGACTATCTGCGTTGCGGAGCTGCTATTGATGATAATATTGGTAAATTATTAAACTTCTTAGATGAAGAAGGACTGGCCGAGAATACAATAGTGATTTATGTTTCCGATCAAGGTTACTTCTTAGGAGAACATGGATTTTTTGACAAACGAATGATGTATGAAGAGTCGCTTCGAATGCCTTTTGTAATAAGATATCCAAAAGAAATTCCTGCAGGTACAAGAAACGATGATATAGCCTTAAATATCGACTTTGCATCTCTGCTTGCAGACTACACCAATGCAGAGACTCCTGAAAAATCGCAAGGACGAAGCTTCCGAAACAATTTGAAGAGAGACACCCCTACCGATTGGCGTAAAACGATGTACTATCGCTATTGGACTCATCACGATATCTGACCAGCCCACATGGGTATAAGTAACCATCGCTACAAACCTATGATTCTCTATACAGACCGTTTAAATGCAATAGGTTCTCAAAAAGAATCAAACACCCCAACATGGGAGCTTTTCGATTTGATGGTCGACCCACAAGAGAACAACAACCTATATGGCTCGCCTAGCTAGGCAAAGATAATTGATGAGATGAAACGCCAAATGATAAGCGAACGTCGCAAGTTGGGCGATACTGATAAAGAGACACCTCGCATGGCGGAAATTATGAACCAATATTATTGGTAATTCTATGCTATTTGCATATTTATTTTCAATAATCACTTTGCCTTTTATATTCAACATCAACCAACAAGTCTAAACTCATTACATTCTATCATAAAAACCGCCTTATATTTATCTATTTGATTATCTTTGCATGATTATATATCTTTGTTGTTAAATAATAGTTATCGCAAGAAATCACAGAACTACTCAATATATATTGTAATCAAATGCAAGAAATAAAATTTTATAGTGGCGAGAACATCCCACTAGAACTACACAAAGCACGTATTGTACAAAAACTTAACTTAGTACCTATCGAGCGTCGTTTAGAGGCACTATACGAAGGAGGTTTCAACACCTTTAGACTAAGCACCAATGATGTGTTCTTAGATATGCTTACAGACTCGGGAACAAATGCTATGAGCGACAACCAGCTAGCTGCAATGATGCGGGCCGACGATGCCTATGCAGGCTCTCAAAGCTTTGTACGACTTCAAGAAGCAGTAAAAGACGTACTTGGCAAAGAGTATTTGTTGCCAGTGCATCAAGGTCGTGCAGCCGAAAACATTATTTCAATAGCCTATATAAAGAAAGGAAATGTAGTTCCCATGAACTACCATTTCACAACAGCTATGGCGCACATAACCGATAAAGGCGGACAAATAGCCGAGCTACTCTATGATGAAGCATACGTAATAAATTCAGACCATCCTTTCAAAGGTAATATGAATATTGAGAAATTGGAAGAGGTGATAAATTATCACGGACCAAAGAATATTCCATTTATTCGTATGGAAGCATCCACCAACCTTATTGGAGGTCAACCTTTTTCTATTCAAAATTTACGTGATGTGAGAGCATTAGCCGATAAGTATAAAATCCGCCTTGTATTAGACGGTAGCTTACTAGGCGAAAATGCCTACCTAGTAAAGCAACGTGAAGAGGAATTTAAGGATGCCGACATGAAAACTATTATTCATACAATGACAGGCTTGGCCGACCTCTGTTATTTCTCTGCGCGCAAATTAAGTTCTTCGCGTGGTGGTGGCATATGCACCGACAGCTTAGAGGTTTTCCGTGAGCTAGAAGCCTTTATTCCACTATACGAAGGCTTTTTGACATACGGCGGTATATCCATTCGTGAAGTAGAAGCAATGGCTGTTGGCTTGTACGAAACATTAGATGAAACTATGATAAGCCAAAGCCCTATGTTTATTAAATATCTTGTAGATGGACTTGACTCAAAGGGTATTCCTGTTATCAAACCTGCAGGTGTTCTTGGAGCCCATGTCGATGCAATGCAAGTTTGTGACCATATTCCACAATCACAATATCCTGCTGGATCTTTAGCTGCTGCCCTATTCCTTATTTCTGGAGTGCGCGGTATGGAGCGAGGATCTGTTTCAAATCAGCGCGATGAGTATGGCAACGAAACTTATTCAGATATGGAACTGCTTCGATTGGCTGTTCCTCGTCGTGTTTTCACGCTATCACAAATTAAATATGTGGAAGATAGAATGCATTGGTTATACGAAAACCGTCACCTTATAGGGGGTCTGAAGTTTGTATACGAACCACCAGTACTCCGATTCTTTATGGGTGGGTTAGCACCTGTGAACGATTGGCCGCAGAAACTGATGGCTAAGTTTAAAGAAGATTTTGTCGATAGCTTATAGTAAGAGCTATATTAAAATAGATATAAAAGAGCGACTTTGATGTTGAAGTACATTAGAGTCGCTTTTTTATTATATATTTGGTTATTGAATCAAGAAAGAGAGGTTTTGAATTACTAAACTGGCGCTTTTATTCTTTAGCAGAATTAGGCGTATGAATAAGATGAGTGTAATCGACTATTATTCAACATAATCAACATTGCACGCATAATTTACAAAAAAACAAGCCAATGGAAGAGCAATTAAAAATGATTTTATCCAACCCCACGATAGGCAGAATTGCAACCATTATTATAGGTATAGCAATAATTTGGATAGTTATCAAAACCGTTCAAAAAAATCTATTTACTAAGATAAAAGACAATGACCACAGATATAGAGCTAAGAAGTTTAGTGGATTTGTTGGGTATTTACTTACCATTATTTTGCTTAGTGTGGTTTTTAGTGACAAACTGGGAGGGCTAACTGTAGCAATAGGAGTTGCTGGGGCTGGAATTGCTTTTTCTTTGCAAGAAATTATTGTATCTTTTGCTGGTTGGTTAGCAATCATCTTTGGTGGATTTTATAAAAGTGGCGACCGTGTTCAATTGGGAGGTATTAAAGGAGATGTAATGGATATAGGGATGTTGCGAACTACAGTTATGGAAACTGGTCAATGGGTAGATGGAGATTTATATAATGGTAGAATTGTGTTAATTGCCAACAGCTTTGTGTTTAAAGAAGCTGTTTTTAATTATTCAGGTCAATTCCCTTTCTTGTGGGATGAGATTAAAATACCTGTTAAGTTTGGTAGTAACTACGAAATGGCTAAACAGATACTCATACAAGTTGGTAAAGATGTTGCTGGCGACTTGACAATACAATCAAGAAAAGAATGGACTCAGCTACAAAGAAAATATAGATTAGAAGATGCACAAACCGAGCCAATGGTGTCAATTGTAGCTAATGACAACTGGGTGGAGTTTACATTGCGGTATGTGGTGGAGTACAAAAAACGCAGATCGACTAAGACTGAATTATTTACTGCAATTCTCACTCAAATAGAAGCAACTAAAGGTGAAGTTAGTTTCGCATCTGCAACTTTCGAGTTGGTGGAGTCTTCATCATTCAATAAAAAAGACGAAGAAAGCAAAACTGACTTTTAGTTAGGTACTTTCTATATTTACAGTATTATCACAAAAAATCAACCTAATAAATGGCAGACAATATAGTATTTCACGAATCAAAGGAATTTGAAAACATAGATTACTCAGGCAAAACATTGAGAGACCGAGAGTTTTACAGATGCAAGTTCATCGGTTGCAACTTCACCGAGAGCGATTTGATAGGAAACAGCTTTGAGGAATGCTCTTTTAAAGATTGCAATTTCTCAATGACAATAGTAAAAGGCGCTGGCTTTAGAGATATCTATTTTATAGGATGCAAATTGCTAGGGATTGATTTTTCTCAATGCAATAGATTTATGTTCACGTTCAATTTCAACAATTGCATTATGGACTATTGCACTTTCTTTGG
>CAZIUT010000056.1:0-10834 GCA_964542545.1 uncultured Dysgonomonadaceae bacterium
TGTCGGTACACACCTTCATTATGGAGGCTTTTCGCATGGCGGGAGCGAAAGACGCTGAGATGGACAATATGAAACGCTGGCTATTGAAACAAAAGCAAACCCAACTGTGGGAATCATCTCACGCTACAATGGATGCTGTGTATGCATTGCTAAGCACTGGCTCGAATTGGTTTGCATCTGATGGTGAAACGTCTATTTTGGTTGGCGATAAATTGATAGAACCCGAAAGTAAAGAGCTGGGAACTGGCTATTTCAAACAATCGTGGAGCAAAACCGAGATTGAGCCTGCAATGGGCAATGTAGCCATTGTACAAAAAGGAAACTCTCCCGCTTGGGGAGCACTTTACTGGCAGTATTTCGAGGATTTGGATAAGATTGAGGGAACATCAGCATCGTTGGATGTGAAAAAAGAGTTGTACAAAGAACAAACGGCTGAAACGGGTAAGCAATTAGTGCAAATTACTGAAGCGAGTCCACTGAAGGTAGGTGATAAAGTTGTGGTGCGGTTGACTGTGCGAACCGATAGAGACCTGGAGTTTGTTCATCTGAAAGATATGCGCGCTGCCGCTTTTGAGCCTGTAAATCAATTATCTGGTGTAAATTGGCAAAACCGTGTTATATATTATCAAACATCAAAAGATGCATCAACCAATTACTATTTTGATGTGTTGCCTCGCGGCACTTATGTGTTGGAGTATGAGGTGTATGTGAGTCGTGCTGGAAGTTACTCTAATGGCATAACAACTATTCAGAGTATGTATGCACCAGAGTTTACATCGCACACACGAGGCATAAAAATTAATGTTAACCCAGATTAAACATTAGTGTGTTTTAAACGGTTTTGTTATTTTTGTGTCTCAAACAAAAGAGAAGCTAATTAAAGCAATCTATATTTGATTGCATAATATATATAAAAACAGAAGATTGATGAAAAAGATAAGTATTGTATTCCTTCTTGGTTTTGTGATGAGTGGCTTGTTGTTTGCTCAAACAAAACCAGAAGTGAAGTTTGATAAAAACGTACACGATTACGGCTCTATAAAAGAAGAAGTAGAAGTTGCACTTTCTGAATTTGAATTTACTAATACAGGTAAAGTACCTGTAGTGATACAACGTGTTACAGCCTCGTGTGGGTGTACTGCACCAAGCTACACACGCGAGCCTGTATTGCCTGGTAAGAAAGGAAATATAAAAGTAGCTTACAATACTATTTATCGACCTGGAACTTTTCGCAAGAGCGTGCGTGTATATACTAACGTTCCCGACACCGTTTACACACTTACAATAAAAGGAAATGTGATACCGATGAAGAGATAAAAAACAGTTGTTTTAGATTGTTATTGAGTGCCGAATAGAGTATCTTTGTTTTAAAGACTTTATTCGGTACTTTATTATAGTCTTAGCAACAAAAGTGCAAATGCTGCGTTGCTCTTGCAATAGTCAATAAAATGCTAATACGCATATAAATCTTTAAAGATATATGGAACACCATCACGAAAACGATCCCAAATATTTAGGTCTCAACGTAAACAAAGGCGTTGAAACACCTCCAACAATCAATCCTTATTTAAAATCGAAGCATCAGCGTAAGAAATATTCTGCAGATGAGTATGTAGATGAGATTTTGAAGGGAAATATTACTGTGCTCAGTCAAGCGGTTACTTTAATTGAGAGTTCGCGTGCCGATCATCAAGAGTTGGCGCAAGCCATCATTGAGAAGTGTTTGCCACATTCAGGCAATTCTATCAGAGTGGGTATTACTGGAGTTCCTGGAGCAGGAAAGAGCACATCAATAGACGCTTTTGGTGTGCATTTGGGCAAGCAGGGCAAGAAGCTGGCCGTATTGGCCATTGACCCCTCAAGCGAACGTTCGAAGGGGAGTATATTGGGCGATAAAACACGCATGGAGCGTTTGTCGGTAATGGAAACAGCATTTATACGTCCTTCACCATCAGCAGGTTCATTGGGAGGTGTGGCTCGAAAAACACGCGAGAGTATCATATTATGCGAAGCAGCCGGTTTTGATTATATATTTGTGGAAACAGTGGGGGTGGGGCAGTCTGAAATAGCTGTACACTCTATGGTCGATTTCTTTTTGCTGATACAACTGGCCGGAACGGGTGATGAGCTGCAGGGTATTAAACGTGGTATTATGGAAATGGCTGATGGTATTGTTATAAACAAGGCCGATGGGGATAATATTGGGCCAGCCAATATTGCACAGAATCATTTTAAAAATGCATTGCACCTGTTTCCACCTGCAGAGTCTGGTTGGACACCCGATGTGTTGACTTATTCGGGCTATTATGATTTGAGAATTGCTGAAATTTGGGATATGGTAGACCGTTATGTTGAGTTTGTGAAAGAGAGTGGCTATTTTGATGTGAAACGCAATAAGCAATCTACTTATTGGATGTATGAAACTATAAATGAGCGTTTGCGCAATGATTTCTATAGGAACGAAAAGATAGAAAATCTGATGCCTACTTTAGAGCGCGAAGTATTGGGTAATAAAAAGAGCTCGTTTATTGCCGCAGTTGAGGCGATAGATGCGTATTATGGAGAATTGTAAGTTGTGTGTTTTTCAGCAAGAGACACAAAAGTTTGATTGTCAATGTGGAAATCTATTTTCACCAGATAGTTTTTCATTCTTGAGATGCTTTTTCTTATTCTTATGTCATTTTTCTTCTATATTTAACTGAAGGAATAGCATTTTAGTGATTGCAAGCGTTTCTACTGCGGTATGTTCAATTTTCATGTCATAAACACCCAATCCAACATCGTGGATTGGATTCTTAGACAATAAAACACCACTCTATAATTTCAATCTGCAAACAATTGATCTAATAATACACCTTTTAGGTGTTGCTATATGTATGATATACAGCTGGTTAAATCTTGTTGTTTTCGTTGTGTTTTAGATCTTCATTTGTCTTGCCCATCATATCAATCTTGGCAAACGAGCCTGGATATTTCTCATTGATAAAATCGATAATTTCTTCTCTCACCTCCACACGTAAATCCCAATTGATGGAAGAGTCTGCGCTGCTTACCAGAATCCTTATTTCTTTATACCACTCTTTACTATCAGTTACTTGCACATTTTGTACGCGTCCGTCCCATTTGTCGTTTGTTTTTACATAGCTTTCAAGCTTCTCTCTAATTGGATCAAGCGGAAGGTTGTAAGATACATATAAATATACTGTTCCAATGATATGAGAGGTGGTGCTTGTCCAGTTTTGAATGGGTGTTTGTAAGAAATAATCGATGGGTACAACTAATCTTCTTTCGTCCCATAGTTTCACCAATACGTAAGTTATATTTATTTCCTCAATTTTACCCCATTCGCCTTCTATCACCACTACGTCATCTATCTTGATGGGCTGAGTAATGGCAATTTGTAGTCCCGAGAGTATTTGACCTGCACTCCGTTGTGCGGCCAAACCCACTATAATACCCAACACACCAGCCGAAGCAAGTATTCCCTTGCCAAGGTTGCGAACTGTTTCAAAAGTCATTAAAGCAATAGCTATAAACACTATAATAATAATGGCAATTATTACAGCCTCAAACATTCTTATCTGTGTTAGCTTGCTGCGAGCTTCTCTATTATCTACTGTGGAAATGTCTAATTTGTTTTGTGAATATTTAGATACAGCGCGCACACTTTGTGTGAGTAGCCAACCAATGGAAGCGATAAGCAGTATTTGGCTTATCTTGGTGAGTATATTAAAAAACTCGGCATCGGCTGATAGATAGGAACTAAAAATATGGATGGCTGTTGAAAATATAATCCATATTGCAGGTACTTTTAACAGCTTGATTAGAAAGTTATCTATAGAATATTTGGTGTTTGATGCTCGCTTTTCAAATCGCTTCACTACTTTGTTGAAAACTATAAGAAGTAATGATATAAATACTAAAAAAGACAAGGATATGAAAACGAGTCTCCAATTGTCGTTCTTTTGGAACAGGTTGTTTAAAAAATCTATCATTGTTACTTAATTAATCCTTCAAGAAATGGAACAACTTCGCTTTGCCACGGCAAGCGTAATTGTGCAGCTTCCGAAAAGTCGCCCACTTTAATTGAGATGCCTCCTTGCGGTAAGGCTCTAAACATATCATCGTCGGTAGTGTCATCGCCAATAGCCATTACAAAATCGTAAGTTTTGTTTTTGAGTAAGCGTTCAATCTCACTGCCCTTATTATAATGAGGCGATTTAATTTCTACAATTTTGTTTCCACGCATAATTTGCAAATCGTGACGCGCCACAGGGCCCATCAGCTCGTTGACCAATTGCTTCTCGCGCATTTCTGCCAACCAGATATCAGAATTTCTGTAATGCCACACCAGAGCGGTCTCTTTCATTTCAAGTTCTGAGCGTGGGGTTTTGTCAATGGTGCGATTAATGATGTCGAGTATTTCATCGTCCCATACAGGTTTCTCTTCCATGTTTTGCTTCCATACACCATCGCTTTTGTAAAATGCGCCATGCTCTGCAGCAAGATCAAGGTTTATTCCTTCAAACCATTTATCGAGGGTGTTGTGATTGCGTCCACTGTTGATAACAACTTTGTTTTTCGGGTCGCTTACCAAGTTTCTAATCAATTTTAAAGTTCTTTCTGTAGGAACTGCATCGTCAGGGTTTTTCACAAAAGCCGAAAGTGTGCCATCGTAGTCAAGAACAATCAATCTGCTATTGGCTTTGTCATAATCTTTCTTGATAAAACTGAGTTTGTTTTGAGTGACTAGTTTTTTGTTAATGATTGCGTTTTGGTTTTTTATTGTCTCCAGCTCACTAACAAAATCTCCAGCCCATTTTTTTACAGTATGTTTAGAGATGCGTTTTTTCATTCTCTCAAGGCGTCTCATTTTCTCATCATTGTCCATTGTGAGCGCCTCATAAATTGCATTTTCTATTTCTTCAGTATCATTAGGGTTAATGATTATTGCATCGGTTAGTTCAATAGCAGCACCAGCCATTTCGCTAAGTATTAGCACGCCAGGGTTGGAGTGTTTAGTGGCAATGTATTCTTTGGCAACAAGGTTCATGCCGTCGCGCAAGGGACTCACAAGGGCCACGTCTGCTGTATGATACATAGCAATTAGTTCTTCAAAATCGAAGCTTCTGTAGAAATAATGAACAGGAGTCCAGCCAAGTTCAGAATACTCACCATTGATGTTGCCAATCATTTCATCTATTTTAATTTTCAAATCGGCATACATGTCTACCTGGTCACGCGAAGGAACAACTATCATTACAAGTGAAACCTTGCCCAAGTATTCAGGATGATTTTCTAAGAATTGAGAAAATCCGATAAGTCTGTGGAGTATACCCTTGCTATAGTCAAGTCGGTCAACCGACAAGATGATAGAATGGTCTCCGATGTGTTTGCGAAGCTCAGTAACTTTTTCTGTTGTTTCAGGTTTTAAAACTGTGTCGTGATAGTGGTCGTAGTTAATTCCCATGGGGAAGGTATCGACATGAACAACTCGGTCGCTCAGTTGTATTTCGTCTAAACTGCTTTCTAATTGAAGCACTCTGTAGATTGCGCTAATAAAATGGCGCATATAATCGTGTGTGTGAAACCCTATAAGGTCTGCTCCCAAAAGTCCGTTCAACACAGCTTCTCTTTTGGGCAACACCCTGAAAAGCTCGTAAGACGGGAATGGGATGTGATGAAAGTAACCAATGCTTACTTTGCTCTTTTGCTCTCTAATGAGTGCGGGCAAAAGCATTAGTTGATAGTCTTGCACCCAAATAATATCTTCGTCGTTGATAAGAGGAAATGCAGTTTCAGCAAAAAGATTGTTTACATCTTGGTATGCTTCCCAATACTCTGCTTTGTAGTCGATATAAGAGAAAAAATAATGACACAAAGGCCAGATTGTGCTATTACTATAGCCTTCGTAGTACAATTCAATTTGTTCTTCGCTAAGAAAAACAGGATAGAAGTTATGTTTGTTGAGGTGTTTGGTTATCTCTTTCTTTTCGTTTTCGTCGTCTGTGAATATTCCAGGCCAACCAATCCAAATTTTTTCAGCTTCAGTCTCAAGTGATCCTAATCCAGTAGCTAATCCTCCCTCACTTGGAGTGATTATAAATTCACCATTCTCGTCCTTCTTTATTCTCACAGGTAAACGATTAGATAATATGATTAATTTCATTGTGTTTTTGTATTTAGTTTGTAATCTGATGTTTGTGTTTTTAATTATAACGTAGGTAAACAGAAAAAGATTAAAAGAAGGTCCTATTTAACATTTGAGCTATTTCTGAACATGTTAGATTGTAATGATATATATCTCATAAAACTGACAAATTGGTTACCGCTAAAATGGCTTTAACAACTTCCAAATCAAACTTTAATATAAATAAAGGATAATATTGCTAACTGGAGTTTGCAATTCAATAAATAATTTGTACTTTCGTCAATCAGAATGAGAATATAGTAAGTGGATTCATTTTACAAAACACATAAATACCTTATTGACAATATAGAGCCAACTCTATATCGCCGATATTTAATGGACAATATAGATTGGTCTCATCGTTTAATTGGTATAAAAGGGTCGCGGGGTGTTGGTAAAACAACACTTTTGTGGCAATATGCAAAAGAGAATTATGATGGTGATGATAAGAGATGTTTATATATTAATTTAAACAACTTTTATTTCACAGAATGTTCTTTGGTTAAGTTTGCCGGGAAGTTTTCAGAAATGGGTGGCGAGACGCTGTTGATAGATCAAGTATTTAAATACCCTAACTGGTCACAAGAATTACGAAGCTGTTTTGACTTGTATCCAAATCTAAAAATTGTATTTACTGGCTCTTCTGTTATTAAGCTTAAAGAAGCTAATTTACATATTGGTGATGTTGCTCATTCTTATAATTTACATGGGTTTTCTTTTAGGGAGTATATAGGGTCTATGACAAACAGTGAATTGCCTTCTTATTCTTTAGAAGAAATTACAAGCAATCATAGAGCTATCGCAACTAATATTCTCAAAACAATAGATGTAGATAAATACTTTGCTGATTATATGCATCATGGTTACTATCCGTTTTTTCTTGAAAAAAGGAATTATTCGGAAAACTTACTCAAAACCATGAACATGATGTTGGAGGTTGATATTCTTTATATTCAAGAGATTGAGCAGTCTTATCTTACAAAGATTCGTAAGCTTTTTTATTTATTGGCCACACAGTCTCCAGCAACACCTAATGTTAGTCAGCTAAGTAATGATTGTGGCATTTCGCGTGCTACGGTCATGAATTATCTTAAATATCTGCAAGATGCACGATTAATAAATATGCTTTACAAAACAGGGGTTAGTTTTCCAAAAAAACCATATAGTGTGTATATGAATAATACTAACATTATGTATCCAACTAAACGTGGGGAGGTTGATCGTCAAGCATTATGCGAAACTTTTTTTTACAATCAACTAAACACATTGGCTACTGTAAATAAATCAAGACGAAGAGGTCAGTTCCTTGTAAATGGTAAGAATCACTTTAAAATAGAATTACAAATTAAAAAACAAACTAAAAGTCACTCTCATTATGTTGTGGTTGATACTAAACAAATGGATAAGGAGAATGCAATTCCTTTGTGGCTGTTTGGTTTTTTGTATTAAGATCAGCAAATAAAAAGCTGAGTTAATAGATAAAAGATAAAATTATAATAAACAAGAATTACAATTATGGCTAAACAAAAAAGATTTTTAACCTGTGATGGTAATCAAGCTGCTGCTCACATAGCATATATGTTCAGTGAGGTTTCGGCAATTTACCCAATCACCCCATCTACAACAATGGCAGAGCACGTTGATGAGTGGGCTGCAGGTGGGCGTAAAAACATATTCGGACAACCTGTACTGGTTCAGGAAATGCAGTCTGAAGCAGGTGCTGCAGGTGCTATGCATGGAGCGTTGCAAGCTGGAGCTTTAACTACAACTTTTACAGCTTCGCAAGGCCTTATGCTTATGTTGCCTAACATGTATAAGATGGCAGGTCAGCTTTTGCCAGCTGTGTTTCATGTATCGGCACGCGCATTAGCAGCTCAAGCTTTGTCAATCTTTGGTGACCACCAAGATGTGATGGCTGCAAGACAAACTGGTTTTGCCATGTTTGCTACAGGATCGGTGCAAGAGGTAATGGACTTGTCTGCTATTGCTCACTTGTGTGCAATAGAAAGTCGCGTTCCATTTATGCACTTTTTTGATGGATTTAGAACTTCACACGAAATCCAAAAGATTGAAGCACTTGATATGGAAGACTTGGCTCCTCTGTTGAATAGAGAGGCTTTGGCAGAATTTAAAGAGAGAGCACTTACTCCTGATGCACCAGTAACAAGAGGAACTGCTCAAAATGATGACATTTATTTTCAATCACGCGAAGCAGCAAATCCTTTCTATGATGCTGTTCCAGGGATAGTAGAAAAGTATTTAGATAAACTAACAGCTATTACTGGTCGTAAATACGGATTATTTGATTATTACGGAGATCCAGAAGCCGACCGCGTAATTATTGCAATGGGTTCTGTTACAGAAACCATTAAAGAAGCAGTTGACTATCTTAATAATGTAGATGGTAGAAAAGTAGGTGTAGTGAGTGTTCACCTATATCGTCCTTTTAAAGCTGAGGCTTTATTGTCAGTTATACCCAAGACTGTAAAAGAAATTTCTGTTCTTGACAGAACAAAAGAGCCAGGTGCAGAGGGTCAACCATTGTATCTTGATGTTCGTAGTGCTTTCTATGGTAAAGAGAATGCCCCTAACATAACTGGTGGTATATATGGTTTGTCGTCTAAAGATACAACACCAGCTCAAATATTGGCTGTTTACAAAAACATGAAAATGCCAATGCCAAAGAATGACTTTACTGTTGGAATTGTAGACGATGTTACATTTAAATCGCTTCCTTTAAATGAAGATATTCCAATGGATGACACTACCTATGAAGCTAAATTTTACGGTTTAGGTTCTGATGGTACTGTAGGTGCAAATAAAAACTCTATTAAGATTATAGGAGATAATACAGAAAAGTTTGTTCAAGCTTATTTTGCTTACGACTCTAAAAAATCTGGAGGCTTTACCGCATCGCATCTTAGAATTGGTGATAATCCTATCCGCTCTACTTATTTGGTAACTACTCCAAACTTTGTGGCTTGTCACGTTCCTTCTTATCTTAATCTTTACGATATGACTCGTGGACTGAAAGAGGGTGGAACTTTCTTATTGAACTCAATATGGTCTAAAGAAAAAGTTGGCGATCACTTACCAAATCACATAAAGAGATACTTAGCAGAGAAAAAGATTAATTTCTATATAATTAATGCTACTAAGATTGCATCTGAAATTGGGTTAGGAAATAGAACTAATACTATTCTTCAATCAGCATTCTTTAATATCTCAAATGTAATTCCTTATGACTTAGCTGTTGAGCAGATGAAAGAATTCATCGTTAAGTCGTATGGTCGTAAAGGTGAGGAGATTGTAAGAAAGAACAATTTGGCTGTTGATAGGGGTATTGAATTTGAAAAAGTTGAAATTCCACAAGAATGGGCCAATATTGAAGATGTTGCTGATAATGCAACAAACTCAGAACCTGAGTTTATAAAAAACATTGTTAGACCAATTAATGCGCAGCGTGGTTATGACTTACCTGTTTCTGCATTTACTGGGCGTGAAGATGGTACTTGGGATAATGGAACTTCGGCCTATGAAAAACGTGGAGTAGCTGCATTTGTTCCACAGTGGAACGCTGAAAACTGCATTCAGTGTAACCAGTGTGCTTACGTTTGTCCTCACGCTACTATTCGTCCATTTGTATTGGATGAAAATGAACAAGAGGGATTGGGCGAAGATGTTACGCTACTAAAAGCTCAAGGCAAACAATTTGCTAATATGGCATTCCGCATTCAAGTTGATGTGTTAGATTGTTTGGGTTGTGGCAACTGTGCCGATGTTTGTCCTGGAAGAAAAGGCGAAAAAGCATTGGAGATGGTTCCTATCAGCTCTCAACTGGAAAATCAAAAGAACTGGGACTACATGACCGAGAAGGTATCTAGCAAAGCTCACCTGGTGGATGTGAAACTGAATGTAAAAAACTCTCAGTTTGCTAAGCCTCTATTTGAGTTCTCAGGCGCTTGTTCTGGTTGTGGGGAAACTCCTTATATTAAGCTTGTTACTCAGTTGTATGGCGATAGAATGATGATTGCAAATGCCACAGGTTGTTCGTCAATCTATGGAGGTTCTGCACCATCTACACCTTACACTACTAACGAAGAGGGTAAAGGTCCAGCTTGGGCAAACTCTTTATTTGAAGATAACGCTGAGTTTGGCTTTGGCTTTGTTATTGCTAATGCAAGTATGCGCAGCCGTATAGAAAACTTGATGAATAAAGCTCTTGTTCAGAATGATTTTTCTGATGAACTTAAAGATGCATTTAAAGAGTGGATTGAGAATAAAGATGATGGTGATAAAACAAAAGAATTGCAGCCTAAGTTAATGTCGTTACTTAAAGCTAACTCTACACCTTTGGCAGTTGAGATTGCCTCGCTTGAAAAATACATGGTGAAAAAATCTATCTGGGTATTTGGTGGTGATGGATGGGCTTATGATATTGGCTTTGGTGGTTTAGATCACGTTTTAGCAATGGGCGAAGATATCAATGTTCTCGTACTTGATACTGAGATTTACTCTAATACTGGAGGACAGTCTTCTAAATCAACTCCATTGGCAGCTGTTGCTAAGTTTGCAGCATCAGGAAAGCGTACGCGTAAGAAAGACCTTGGAATGATGCTTACAACTTATGGAACAGCTGCCAAT
>CAZIUT010000057.1:0-10830 GCA_964542545.1 uncultured Dysgonomonadaceae bacterium
TCTGCTTGTAAGGCAGATGCTCTGAACCAGCTGAGCTAAACGCCCGATATGTTTTCATACTCCTCCTAAAGTCTCTCTCTTGAGACGTGTTGTTTTGAAAAGCGATGCAAAGATAGATTCTTTTCCATTAGTTCCAAAATAAATCAAACATTTTTATCATTTAATTTTTACTTTCCCTTTAAAATTGATATTTTTGCATCTTTAATTGGTTAATTGATAAATGAATCAGTGAGAATGCTCTTTTTTATAAACTTCTGATAGAAATATGAAAAATATGCTGTTAAGCTTTCATAGATATAAAAATATCATTTAAAATAAACTGCTTTTAAAAACATTAGTATATCGATTCGATTTTATTGAAAGTTATAATAACACACACTTTAGTCAATAATAGAAAGTAATGATGAAAGCGATTTTATTATTATTTTAGAATAAACAAACTACACCCTTTTTTACAATGAACACAAACGAACTATTAGCAGTATCTCCAGTTGATGGAAGATATAAAAAACATACTGAACTTTTAGGCTCTTACTTTTCTGAATATGCATTAATGAAGTTTAGAACTCATGTAGAGATAGAGTATTTTATTTCGTTATGCGAAATTCCTATCCCTCAATTGAAAGATTTTCCAAAAGATAAAGTTGAATTGCTTAGAAAGGTAACGCTTGATTTCAATATAGAAGACGGTAAAGAGATAAAAGAAATAGAAGCTGTTACCAATCACGACGTAAAAGCAATAGAATATTTTATAAAACATAAATTTGACAAACTACATTTAGAGCAATACAAAGAGTTTATCCATTTTGGACTAACATCGCAAGATATAAACAACACAGCTTTTCCAATAATGTGGAAAAAAGCATTAGAAGAGGTTTATATTCCCCAATTAGAGTCGCTCTGCAGTAAGCTAGCAGAGCTTTCATCCGAATGGAACGATGTGCCAATGTTAGCTCGCACCCATGGTCAACCAGCCTCTCCTACCCGACTGGGTAAAGAAATAAAGGTGTTTGAGTATAGATTGCTCACACAAATTGAAACGCTGAAGGCTATACCTCACACAGGAAAATTTGGAGGAGCAACGGGCAACTTCAATGCTCACCAAGTAGCCTACCCACAAATTGATTGGAAAGAGTTTGGAGAAAACTTTTTAGCAACAAAGCTCGGGTTGATACGCGAAGAGTATACCACACAGATATCAAATTACGACCAACTGGCTGCATCGTTTGATGCTATGAAAAGAATCCACACAATACTAATAGATATGACACGCGATTTATGGCAATACATATCGATGGATTACTTTAAGCAAAAAATAAAAGATGGAGAAGTTGGCTCATCGGCTATGCCTCACAAAGTGAATCCTATCGACTTTGAAAATGCTGAAGGCAATTTAGGTTTAGCCAATGCTCTGCTTGAACATTTATCGGCAAAACTACCAATATCACGCTTACAAAGAGACCTAACAGACTCTACAGTGACACGAAATATTGGAATGCCGATGGCTCACGCTTTAATTGCAATAAAAAGTACAACAAAAGGACTTAATAAATTGTTATTAAACAAGAGCAAGATAAGCACCGATTTAGACAACAACTGGGCTGTTGTTGCTGAAGCTATTCAAACTATTTTGAGAAGAGAAGGATATCCAGAGCCTTATGAAGCTCTAAAAGCGTTGACTAGAAAGAACGAGCAAATTACAGAAAAGAGTATTACCGCATTTGTAAATCAACTGGAAGTGAGCGATGATGTAAAAGAGGAGCTAAATACAATAAACCCTCACAACTACACTGGTATTTAAAAAAAAGAAACAACAGAAAAATTCCACAATAATAATAAGAAGCCGTGAGGCTAATTCTATTAACCATCCATTAATTAATAAGGAAATAAAATGAAAACCAACAACGAAGAAAAGCACAATAAAGACGAAGGTGCTTCTAAAGAAAATTTTGATTCTTCGAAGAACAACAATCAAGAAAGAAGAGCACACTCGGATGACAAAAACGAACAAAGGAAACCTCGCAGACCACGTGTAAGCCACAAAGCTTATGTTGCCGACCCTAACAACAGGCACTCTGGACCAACTAGAACGGTCTCAACAAGTAGATTTTCATCACCAGATAAAAACAAGGATAGACGTCCTTCGTCTGACCGATATTCATCTGATAGAGGCAATAGAGACTTTCAATCAGACAGAGGCGACAGATATTCGTCGTCTGATAGAGGTAATAGATACCCATCATCCGACAGAGATAATAGGTATTCGTCAACTGACAGAGGCGATAGATACTCATCGCCAGATAGAGGTAATAGATACCCATCGGAGCGAGGTGACCACGACCAACAAGGAGGCTTCCAACCAAGAGAAAGAAGAAGTTTTAACCAAAGTAGTGGTCCTAAAAGGGTGATTCCACTAAAGAAGAAGAAGCCTATTTTACAAATTAAGTATAAAGAAAACGCAGACCCTAATGCGCCTATACGTTTAAATAAATACTTGGCCAATGCTGGTATATGCTCGCGTCGCGAAGCAGATGATTTCATTCAAGCTGGTGCAGTGAAAGTAAATGGAACTGTGGTAACTGAATTGGGAACAAAAATTATCCGTGCTGACAATGTTACGTTTAACGATAAGCCTATTGAGTTAGAAAGCAAGGTATATGTTTTACTAAACAAACCAAAAGGATTTGTAACAACTACCGATGACCCCGAGAACAGAAAAACAGTAATGGACTTGGTAAAAAGTGCTTGTGAAGAAAGAATATATCCTGTGGGACGACTTGATAGAGGTACAACTGGTGTGCTTTTACTTACAAATGATGGCGATTTGGCTTCTAAGCTTACTCACCCTCGATACGAAAAAAGAAAAGTATATCAAGTGTGGACAGATAAACCTGTAACTGCTGATCACATGCAACAAATAGCAGATGGTATTGAATTAGAAGATGGAGAAATTCATGTAGATGCTATTAGCTATGTTACCGAAGAAGATTTAACTCAAATAGGCATCGAAATTCATTCGGGTAGAAACAGAATTGTAAGACGTATATTTGAGCATTTCGATTATAGAGTTCTCAAACTTGACCGCGTGTACTTTGCTGGACTAACCAAGAAAAAACTTTCGAGAGGTCGCTGGCGCTACTTAACAGAAAAAGAAGTGAACATGCTTCGTATGGGTGCTTTTGACTAACAAACACAATTAAGAATAAAAACATTAACAATATATTCAAATATAAGTCTCTCTTTAAAATGTGAGATTTAGAAGGTATGAAACAAATAAAAAGAACGAAAATTTCGGAAGCTTTAAAGCTAAAGAACTTCGGAGAAGAAATAAATGTAAAAGGATGGGTTCGCACCCGTAGAGGAAATAAAAATGTAAGCTTTGTTGCTTTAAACGATGGCTCAACTATTCTAAACCTGCAAATTGTTTTTGATGTTGCTAAGTTTGGTGATGAGCTACTTAAACCAATTACCACTGGTGCATCTATCAATGTAAACGGAACATTGGTAGAGTCGCAAGGTAAAGGACAAACTGTAGAGATACAGGCCACTGAACTAGAAATATACGGCACAGCCGACCCATTGACCTATCCACTTCAGAAAAAGGGACACTCAATGGAGTTCTTGCGCGAGATAGCACATTTGCGTCCTCGCACCAATACTTTTAGTGCTGTTTACAGAATGCGCCATCATATGTCATTCGCTATTCATAAGTATTTCAATGATCGTGGTTTCTTTTACTTCCACACACCCATCATCACGGGTTCGGATGCAGAGGGTGCAGGATCGATGTTTGAGGTTACTACACTCAACTTAAACAATGTTCCAAAAACAGAAGAAGGCAATGTTGATTTTTCAAAAGACTTCTTTAGTCGTCAAACAAACCTCACAGTTTCTGGGCAACTTGAAGGCGAAATGGGCGCTATGGCACTTGGCTCTATCTATACTTTTGGTCCTACTTTTAGAGCCGAAAACTCTAATACTCCTCGCCACTTGGCAGAGTTTTGGATGATAGAACCCGAAATGGCTTTTGCAGACAATAACGATAACATGGATTTGGCCGAAGACTTTCTTAAATACCTCATCCAATATGCGCTTGATAACTGCAAAGATGACCTTGAGTTTTTCAACAGCATGATTGACAAAAAACTATTGGAAAGACTTCATTTTATAGTTGACAACGATTTTGTTAGATTGTCATACACCGAAGGAGTTAAAATATTGGAAGAGAGTGGTGAGAAATTTGAATATCCTGTTTATTGGGGAGCAGATTTATCATCAGAGCACGAACGTTATTTGGTAGAGAAACATTTCAAATGCCCCGTTATTTTAAACGATTATCCAACAGAGATAAAAGCGTTTTACATGAAGCAAAACGAAGATAAAAAAACAGTGCGTGCAATGGATGTTCTTTTTCCAAGAATTGGAGAAATTATTGGCGGCTCGGAACGTGAGGCTGATTACGATAAACTATCCAAACGTGTGAATGAGTTGGGCATAAATGCAGATTCAATTTGGTGGTACCTTGAATCTCGTAAATTTGGAACAGCACCACATGCAGGGTTTGGACTAGGTTTTGAGCGTTTAATGCTATTTGTAACTGGCATGACAAATATACGCGACGTGATACCTTTCCCAAGAACTCCTCACAACGCTGAGTTTTAAAAAAATGATGTTACTTGAAAATTAACATCAAATGAAAGACTGTCGACAAGAGACATAAAAAACAGAAAGAAATAACAGTGTGCAGCGATAATATATCGTGCACATTGTTGTTTTGCAACACATACTTAAGATAAACAATTAAATGAATAACATACGTAATTTTTGTATTATTGCTCACATTGACCATGGGAAAAGTACCTTAGCCGATAGGTTGCTGGAATTTACCGGAACTGTTGAAGGCAAAGAGATGAAGTCGCAGGTTTTAGATAGTATGGACTTAGAGAAAGAACGTGGAATAACCATTAAAAGTCATGCTATACAAATGGATTATGAACACAAGGGAGAAAAGTATAGCCTCAATTTAATTGACACCCCCGGACACGTTGACTTCTCATATGAAGTGTCGCGCTCTATTGCTGCCTGCGAAGGTGCACTACTTATAGTGGATGCTGCACAAGGTATTCAGGCACAAACAATATCCAATGTGTATATGGCATTGGAAAATGATTTGGAGATAATTCCTATTGTCAATAAAATCGACCTCGACAGTGCAATGCCCGAAGAAGTAGAAGATCAGATAATAGATTTATTGGGATGCGACCGCTCCGATATACTCCGTGCAAGCGGAAAGACTGGACAAGGAATGGAAGAAATTCTAACTGCCGTTATCGATAGAGTGCCTGGACCTGCTGGCGACCCTGATGCGCCACTTCAAGCTCTAATTTTCGACTCAGTATTTAATTCTTTTAGAGGAATTATTGCTTACTTCAAAATAGTGAATGGTAGCATCAAAAAAGGCGACTTAGTTAAATTTGTTGCTACTGGCAAAGAGTATAATGCCGACGAAATTGGAATTCTCCAACTTACCCCGCAAATCAGACAAGAAGTTACTTGTGGCAATGTTGGTTACATTATCTCGGGCATTAAAACATCTAAAGAGGTGAAAGTGGGTGACACTATTACGCATGTAAAAAACCCTTGTGCAGAAGCAATTGATGGTTTTGAAGATGTAAAACCCATGGTGTTTGCTGGAGTTTATCCAATAGAAACAGAAGATTTTGAAAATTTGCGCGCCTCGTTAGAGAAACTACAACTCAATGATGCTTCGCTCACATTCCAACCCGAATCGTCTGTTGCATTAGGTTTTGGTTTTCGTTGCGGTTTCCTTGGTCTTCTCCATATGGAGATTATTCAAGAAAGACTGGAGCGTGAGTTCAACATGGATGTAATAACTACTGTGCCCAACGTATCTTATAAAGTGTACGATAGAAAAGGCAACATGACAGAAGTGCACAACCCTGCAGGACTACCCGATATTATGCTTATCGATAAAATTGAAGAGCCTTATATTAGAGCTACAGTTATCACCAGCACAAATTTCATTGGAGGCATCATGACACTTTGCTTGGGTAAACGTGGCGAACTAATAAAGCAGGAATACATATCAGGAGATCGTGTGGAAATTACTTACGATATTCCATTGGGCGAGATAGTAATTGATTTCTACGATAGGCTAAAGAGTATATCAAAAGGATATGCATCGTTTGACTATGTAATGTATGATTATCGTGCATCAAAACTGGTGAAACTAGACATTCTTCTGAATGGCGAGCCTGTTGATGCCCTTTCAACACTTACTCACTTTGAGAATGCTGAGTCGTTTGGCCGTCGCATGTGTGAGAAGCTGAGAGAGCTCATTCCTCGTCAGCAATTCGATATTGCTATACAAGCAGCTATTGGTGCAAAAATTATTGCACGCGAAACAGTGAAAGCTCTTCGTAAAGATGTTACAGCCAAATGTTATGGTGGTGATATCTCACGTAAACGTAAATTGCTTGAGAAGCAGAAGAAAGGTAAGAAACGAATGAAACAAGTGGGTAATGTAGAGGTTCCTCAAACTGCATTTTTAGCAGTGTTGAAGTTAGACTAAAGAACGCCTTACAAACTCGTTGATTAAAATAGAAAAACCACGGATGATGTATATCATTCGTGGTTTTTTGTTTTTTCGCACATTGAATTCAAACAAAGCATTATTGAACAATATATCCTATTTTATTGTAAATATACGAAATATTAATACCTTTAACGGGTATTAATAAAATAGCTACCCTATGAAAAGCAGCACAATATTAATAATCATCCTCTCTTTGATTTCAACTTTAGCACAGGCTCAACAAGATTCTGTGAAAAACTTTATGCAACAATTCCGTTATAAAGAAGCTATTGAATGGTTGGATAATGAACCCGAAACAGTCGACAATCTATTTTTAAAAGCAGAGAATCATGAAAAACTATATGATTATCATGCAGCTACAGCCAACTATGAAAAAGCATTAGCTCAAGACACCACACAATTATCAATAATTATTGCGTTAGCTGAATCTTACTATCAGGCTGGCGATTCAGATAAATCATTGGTATATTGGACAAAAGCTTTACAACTTTCATCTGAAAACATTTATCTGAAAACAAAAAAAGCCATTGCTCACTATAGAATAAGCGATTGGATAGGAACGATAGAAAGTTGCCGAAAAGTATTCGAAACAGATTCTGTCCCTTTACTAATGCGCATGACTGGTGATGCTAACCTACAATTGCTGAGAATGGATACGGCTCTGTTTTATTATAATAAAACGATAGAAAAGAATCCCTCGGATTATATTGCTGTAAATAAGTTGGCAAATTTCTATTATGCGGCTAAAATATACCCTAAAGCTATAGAAACAACAGGAGCGTATCTTAAAAACATTAACCCCAACCAGAAGAGTGTGGGTCAGTTGCATGGTATGGCGCTCTATTCCAATGGTGATTACAAGGATGCCATAGAACGATTGGAGCTTAACACTCAGTTGGGCGACAGCACCTACTCTACTTCGTATTTCTTGGGAATGAGTTATTATGCATCAAAACATTACTCCGATGCTATTCCATGGCTCGAAAAAGCCTACATGATAAAAGCAGAAGATGTCAATCTACTCTACTACTACGGAACTGCGCTATCACGTACGTACGATAGAAAACGAGGAATAGAAATATTGCAAGAGGGAGTGGATATGATTGCAAAGCAAATGGAGATGATGTATGATTTTGACATTTCGTTTGCCCATGCTTATCAAGGATATGGGAGTCACCTAAAAGCCATTCAATATTATAAGTCGGCTATAAAGCGTCAACCTGACAAAACAATAATACTTTACAATATAGCAAGTGCTTACGACATTACTAAAAACGAAAAGAAAGCATTAGATTATTATGAACGTTTCTTGAAAACAAAACCGAAGGATTTGGACATTAGCAAACCTGTTGGATCTCCCGACAAAGACAATGTATCGATGAAAGACTTTTATTACCAAGTGGCATACAAACGAATTACTATATTGAAAGAAGAGTTGTTCATGAAAAAGGAGCGATAAAGATTAGTTATTCCAAAACGAAGAGATGCGAGTAATCGCATCTCTTCAATCATCACAGATCAACTTCATTTGTATAATTTGACATGAATACAAATCCCTCGATAGCTGTAATTCGTAATTTATCTATTTAGTCTCCAAATATATTATCCGATTTCATCAACAAATCAACATACTGAGCTCTCTTATATACCATCGACTCTGGGGCTAAATTCTTCTGAGCCATTTTACCCCTGAACTCTTGAATAGAGTTGAATTCTTTTTCTTCCATCCAATCTGATAGCTGTTTTTTTGCAACACCAATTTGCTCCAAACCATTCTTATAAAAAGAACTTACCATCTGAACACATGTTGAGCCTGAAAGAATATGTTTCACAATATCCTTTCCATCAAAAATACCACGACTACTACACACATCTGCATCAATCTGCCCATAAAGCATACCTGTATAACGTAATGTTTTGCGGTATTCTCCTTTTTTACTTAAATTGAAATTGCGTTTGTGTTTAAGAGAATTAATATTGATATCGGGTTGATAGAAGGAGTTAAACAACACAAACCCATCAACACCCGCTGCTTCCATTTTTTTTATCAAAGTCAACACATTGGTATATTCCGAACTCAGTTTCACACTTAATGGAATTGATAACTTCTCTTTTATTTTTCTTACAATACTTATTTGATAGTCTTCTATCTCTTTCGATTCAATCTCGAAATCTGTGGGAGTTTGATACAAATTCAATTCAAGCCCATCAACACCTGTTTGTGCCAACTCTGTAGCATATTCGAGCCACGAATCTTCATGAACTGCATTAAGGCTGGCAATAAGAGGCACCGATAGACGTTCTTTTGCTTTTCGCAGTTTAACCAAATGTTTTTCTGTATCGGAAAACTCAATTCTGGGATGCGTTGTAAGCATTTGCGCATGAATATCGTCATACTCGGTTAGCTTTTCTTCCAATTGCAGTCTTTCCAATTGCACTTGCTCTTCAAACAAAGATTTAAAAACGATGGCTCCCACCCCATTTTTTTCAGCTTTCAGTAAATCGTCAATATCGTTCGACATGTTGCATGCCCCCAATATTATCGGATTATCTAATTCAATGCCCATGTAGGTTGTCTTCAAATTTTTCATCATATCATATTTATTTTAAATGGTTTGTATATTTTATTCAATTGTTTGTTTCTAAATAATGTATTCTTTACGACGATATTTAGTGTCTGTTAGAAAACATCAGTTTTTGCCTTTGATAAAACAATTACAGTTCGCCAATCATGTTACCAGGCACTACCCACTTGTCGAACTCTTCGGCAGTGATCAAGCCCAGTTCAAGAGCAGCTTCTTTAAGCGTTGTATTGTCAATATAAGCTTTTTTGGCTATCTGAGCCGACTTCTCATAACCTATATGTGTGTTGAGTGCCGTAACAAGCATCAATGAGTTGTTCAAATTTTCTTCAATTTGAGGTATGTTAGGTTCAATTCCAATAGCGCATCTATCATTGAACGAGTTGCAAGCATCGCCCAACAGAGTGGCCGATTGCAAAAATGCATTTATCATAACAGGTTTAAATACATTCAACTCAAAGTTGCCCATCGACCCCGACACTGTGATAGTTGTATCGTTGCCCATCACTTGTGCACACACCATTGTAAGGGCTTCTACTTGTGTAGGATTCACCTTTCCTGGCATGATAGACGAGCCTGGCTCGTTGGATGGAATAGTAATTTCGGCAATCCCCGAACGAGGACCCGATGCTAACCAACGGATATCGTTGGCAATTTTCATCAAACTTACCGCCAGTTGCTTCAAAGCTCCGTGAGTTTCCACTATAGCATCATTGGCAGCAAGGGCTTCAAACTTATTTCGTGCTGTTACAAACGGCAAGCCCGTTAAGTTAGCAATATTTTTTGCAACTTCTTCGGAATATCCTTTTGGAGTGTTCAATCCTGTACCCACAGCACTTCCTCCCATTGCCAATTCAGACAAGTGGGGCAATGTATTTTTGAGCGCTTTCACGCCATGCTCAAGTTGAGCCACATAGCCAGAGAACTCCTGCCCCAATGACAAAGGGGTTGCATCCATCAAATGAGTGCGGCCTATTTTTATTACTTTTTTAAAGTCATCAGCCTTCTTGGCTAATGTATCTTTCAATCTTTCAACTGCAGGAATGGTGTTTTCAACCAATTTCTTATACGCTGCAATGTGCATGGCAGTAGGAAACGTATCGTTGGACGATTGCGACATATTCACATCATCGTTGGGATGAATAAACAAGGTGCCCTCGCCCAATTTATTGCCTTGCAACACTTGAGCCCTGTGGGCAATCACTTCATTGCAATTCATATTGGTCTGCGTCCCAGAGCCTGTTTGCCAAATGACCAATGCGAATTGATCATCCCATTTTCCTTTTATAATTTCGTCACATACCTTAGCAATCAAATCAGCCTTTTCATTGTCCAATAGGCCCAATTTGTTATTGGTCAGCGCAGCAGCTTTTTTCAAGTAAGCAAAACCATGTATAATCTCTATGGGCATGGAGGCTTCGGGACCAATGGGGAAGTTTTCGAGCGAGCGTTGTGTTTGCGCTCCCCAATATTTATCATTGGCAACTTGTATTTCTCCTAATGTATCTTTTTCTATTCTGTAGTTCATAGCTTTATTATTTGTATGGTGGGATGTTTAATATTTATAATTTTATTTATGTCTTATACTTAAGGCACAAATCTGAAAATCTGCGCCAGCCAGTGAATATAATT
>CAZIUT010000058.1:0-10817 GCA_964542545.1 uncultured Dysgonomonadaceae bacterium
GATGGACCAACAATGTCTTCTTGTACAATACGAACACCAGCTTTCATCTTACCCGATTTCAGCGTGTTCTCTAAATCTTTTGCCTCTTCGGGCGTAAAGTTTCCTGTAATTGATGAGCGGCCACCTTCAATTTTATCGTTTACGTTTGGAGCTGAATATACATAACCGTCCAACACAATAGCAATAGCACGTCCTTTTTCAGTTCCTGTTATGGTTGCCCAACGGCTAGAACCACTGGAATTCATTTGCATGCTCACCTCCCAAGCCGAACCACGTTGTCCAGCATCAGCCCGAGCCGATACAACAACATCGCCATCAAGAGCAGGTCCGCGTTTTGAACCATCGCCACGCAATGCAAATAACTGGAAATATGTTTCGCGTGTATCTACAGCTTTAAAGCCCCATTTGAAGCGAACATCAGCAGGGAATGAATCTTTAAATTTGTCGAGCATAAAGTTTACTTTAGCTGTATCGTTTTTCGATACTGTACCAACAATAGCGCCGGAGGCTCCGCCCATAGCAAAGTAAGGTTCAGCAAAATACTCAATAAAAGTTTTGTCGATGGTAACCTCTTCAGATCCCCATTCTACCACATCTTCTACTACAGCTGGTGTTACATCTTCGGCCAATACTTCTTCTGAAGTTTCTGTAGCCTCTTCTGTTTCTTCTACTACATCTACCGATGGAGTATCAGATTGTTGTGAAGCTATATAAGCAGAGGTGCGAGAGTTAATTTCGTTAAAACCGTTTATTAGTTCATTTACATTGTAGGTTTTCCAAAACTCCAAGTTGGCACTACCTTGCAGTAGTTTACGCACACGCTCGGGTTCTTTAATACCAGGCAATTCTATGAGAATACGCTCTGCACGTTCTAATTTTTGAATATTTGGAGCAACCACACCAAATCGGTCAATACGCGTACGCAACACATTAAATGAGTTGTCGGCAGCACTAACCAATTCTTTACGCAATTCGGCAATCACTTTATCATTTGAGTCTGCCGGGCTTATGCGGTCGTTCATTGTAATGCTAAAGATATTTGCCAATTTTGCATTCGGATCAATCTCTTGATATTTTTGTTGGAAAAGAGAAATAAAGTCTTGCGAACTTCCTCTTCTGTTTTCTGCAACTGTTTCGCGTAGCGCTTGATTAAATTGATCATCATCGGTGTTTGCCAACGAACTCAATACGCCTCTAGCGTCAACTTCCAAAATTACGTTCATACCGCCCTTAAGGTCGAGTCCTAAACCAATTTCTTTTTCGCGAATTTGTTTTAACGTGTAGCCTAAATAAACTTTTTCTGTTGATAATGAATCAAGATATTCAGTTTTTAGGTTCAAATTTCCGTCTGCATACGTTTCGGCTTTACTGTTGTATACACTACTTACCACTGTAAATGACAGGTAGTACAAACTAATAAGTCCAAGTAGTATAGCGAAGGTTTTTATAAATCCTTTGTTTAACATTACACTTTTACTTTTTTATTATTGTTTTATTTTTAGATGATTATCAATATTATATCAAAAATAGAGGCATCTGTATGCCTCTTATTTTTGTGGTTGCAAATATAAACTTTTTTTATCTTTTAAGTGTGTATATATGCAACTTTTTTATCAGCGACACCTATCTTCTATATATAGCATGTTGTTTGATCACTAGTTTTCTAAGAGAATTAATCAACAAAACCTCTATTTTTAAGTAGGAATATAGGATTTGGCTCTGCTCCTCTAAACTTTTTGTAAAGTGTCATTGGGTGGTCAGAGTTACCTTTTGATAGAACATTATCGCGGAATGACTTAGCCGATGGTTGGTGGAAAATGCCATTCTCAACAAATGGTTGAAAAGCATCTGAGTCTAACACCTCTGCCCACAAATAGCTGTAGTATCCTGCAGAGTAACCTCCACTAAACACATGTGAGAAGTAGGTGCTGCGGTAGCGTGGTATAATTTCGTCTATTAAACCAATTTTCTCCATCGATTTTATTTCAAAATCGCGTACATCAAATTCTCTTTGTTCTGTTTGTGTGTGGTAATCCATGTCTAAGAGTGCAGCAGCAACAAATTCAGTTGTAATGAAACCCATGTTGAATTTAGAGGCTGCATCTATTTTTTCTATCAATTCATCAGGTATAACCTCGCCTGTTTCGTAATGCTTAGCGTACATTTTCAAAACTTCGGGGTGAAATGCCCAATGCTCCATTATTTGTGAAGGTAGCTCAACAAAGTCGCGAGCAACGCTAGTTCCTGACAGTCCGCTATAAGTTACATTAGAAAGCATTCCGTGTAGTGCATGACCAAATTCGTGGAAAAGTGTTTCCACTTCGTCCAATGTCAATAGTGCTGGTGTGTCGCTTGTTGCACGTGTAAAGTTGCCCACATTGAAAATCAATGGGCGAATGTTTTCGCCATTTTGAATACTCTGTCCGCGGAAGCTGCTCATCCATGCACCTGCATTTTTGCCTGAACGTGGGAAATAGTCTGTATAGAAAATCGATACATGCGAACCGTCTGCATCAGTAACTTCGTAAGCTTCTACTTCTGGGTGATAAACAGGAACATTGTCCAGTTTTTTAAAGTTCAAACCATATAGTTTGTTGGCAGTTGCAAACACCCCTTCTCTCACGTTTTCCATTTTGAAATATGGTTTCAATTCAGATTCGTTAAGAGCATATTTTTGTTCTCTCACCTTCTCTGTATAGTAAAACCAATCCCATGATTGTAGTTTAAAATCACCACCTTCAGCATCAATCATAGCTTGCATATCAGCCGCTTCTTTCTTTGCTTGTGGTAGTGCATAGTCCCACACTTCGTTTAGTAGTTTGTAAACATTCTCAGGCTTTTCGGCCATTCGCTCTACCATTTCAAAATCGGCATGTGAGTCATAGCCCATCATGTTTGCTTTTTCTATGCGTAAGTTTACAATTTTATTGATATTCTTTTTGTTGTCATACTCATTATCGTTATCACCACGTGTGTACATGGCTTTGTACAACTTCTCACGCAAGTCGCGATTATCGGCATATTGCAAGAATGGTAACCAGCTTGGCTTTTGAAGCGTAAACATCCATTTACCTTCTTCGCCATTGTCTTTAGCTACTTGTGCAGCTGCATCTTTTAGTCCTTTCGACAATCCCGATAAGTCTTCTTCGTTATCAATAACAAGTTTAAAGCCGTTTGTTTCATTCAGCAAGTTGCTGCCAAAACTAAGTGAAAGAGCAGATAGTTCTTTGTTTATCTCTCTTAATCTCTCCTTTTGCTCATCATCGAGCATTATACCCGAACGAACAAAACTTTTATAGTTTTCATCTAGCAAACGATACTGCTCAGTATTCAAGCCAAGGTTATCTGCATTTTTGTGTAGTGTGTTTATTTTTTCAAATAGCTCACTGTTTAGGCTAATATTGTCTCTGTGCTCAGATAGTATAGGCGACAACTCTTCTGCTATTGCTTGAATTGCATCGTTGTTTTCTGCACCTTTCAGCCCGTAGAAAACACGCGATACACGTGTAAGGATAGCACCACTGTTGTCGAGTGCTACAATTGTATTTTCGAAAGTAGGTGCTTCAGGGTTGTTGACAATGGCGTCAATCTCCTCTGTTTGTTGTTCAATACCCTTTAAAAAAGCAGGTTTGAAGTCATCGTTTGTAATTTCATCGAAGGGAGGCATGCCATAAGGAGTATCAAACTCTGTATAAAATATAGCACCGTGCTCCTTAGCCTCTTCGTTTGGCTTACAGGAAATTAGCATCATAATAGCTAAGCTTAAAATAGTGAGATGTTTCATTATTAAGTAATCTTTAAAATGAATGGAATGATTTGTGTGAGAGTTTATATAATTCTCTTCAGTTGTATTTCTTTTGTTTTGTTGTTTACTTGCTTTAGTATAAAGCAGTATAATATGCAAAGATAAATTATTTCTTTGAGTTTTGTTGTTAAAACGAATAAAATGCTACTATAGATTAGCTAATTAGCAACTTTAAAAACAACAAAACGATTATTTGCTATCAACTAAAATCCGAAACGAATAAGTTGCGACAAAGATGTGATCTGTACTTTTTGGATAAAACCAAGTAAAAGGTTGTTGTTGATAAGTACTAGAAAAACTACAGCAGTTAATACTACTCCAAACAATCCGCCCGTAACATGAGCAGAGTGATTGATGCCGCCAATTTGTTTTTTATCTAAGTACATAGAAATGTAAATAAAAATAATGCCAAACAAAAAAGCGGGCAGCATGATGGGTATAAATAATATGCCCATGAAATTCATAGGGTTAATAAGGATGTAAGCAAACACTACAGCTGACACCGCACCCGATGCTCCGAGACCTTTATAATAGTAATTGTCTTTTTCTTTTATGTAGGTGGGCAGTATGGAGAAAACCAGCCCTCCAACGTATAGCATAATAAATGCCACAGAACCTGGCATGAAACCAAGAAAGGCTTTAAAGTAACCTTCTATAGAACTACCAAAAAGATAGAAGGTAAACATATTAAAAATCAAATGTGTGAGGTCGGCATGAAGCACTCCATAAGTAAGAAGTCTGTGCCAATCTCCATCTCTCACTGCAGCTGGTTGGAATATGAGTTTGTCGGCCAAGCTATGGTCTCTAAATGCTTGATAAGAAATAATTGAAGTGAGAATAATAATAGCAATGGTTATCATAAACTGTTTATTGTTTTATTTAATATCCGCAAAGGTAAGAAAAAATGAACATGGTGATATTATTGGTTACTTAAATAAGCAATCGCAAAGATCTTGATAAAATAATGGATAAACAGATAATTTAGCATCTGATCCACTTCTATGCTATATCTTTTCTACAGAAATATGCACCAAAGGTAACTTCTAAAAACCCTATATTCCATTTTAAGTTAGTTTTTTTCTTGAGTTTCTAGAAATAGGTTTAGTTGAAATATTTTTCAATATACACTTTAGGACTAGATTTATAGCTGTTCTCTATTTTCTTGTTTTTCAATACGTTTCGGCCAAAGGTGAAGGATGGTCATAGCTCACATTGCTCTATGTTTCAATACTGTTGGTGTTAATGGCACAAGGTGCAAAAAGATGTCACGATCGAGGGCACAATGGCTGGTGGTAATTATTACTTTTTTTACTTTATGGAGCTTATATTTAATAAAGGCGATTAAGCGACTAATGAATACGGAGAGAACTCTAAAAAGATGACTTTAAATAGAGAGTAGGTTTGTAGGACACTGGTGTGGATGTTATAATAGGTTTTTTTTGTAATTTCAACGTCTTCTAATATTGTTATATCACTTTTAAAAACGAGAGGAGAGATAAACTGAAAATAGCCTTGCGGATTTATACACGAGGCTATTCTAAGTTTAGGTTATTTTGTGGTTGAATATTTTGCAATATTAATGCAAAGATAGGTTGCGAAATAGTATCTCTCCGCCTTCGCTCTGTAGACCAATATGGCCTTCTTTCACCTCGCTTGTAGCAGTGTTTTGCAGAACTTCATTAATATATACATTGATAACACCATCATTCACCGTAATTTTTACTCTGTTCCATTCTCCTATTGGCTGTTCATTAGAAGGATTGTTTTTTTCTATAATGGGAAATGCGGGGCGCTCTGTTGCTCCCTCGGGTAGTTCATATTCATTAAGGTCGGCTCCTGCAAGCATAACAAGGTCGCCTGCTCTTCCTGCTCTTAGCTGACACTCTATGCCTTTGGGAAACGGGTTTGTAGTATCTTCTATCAGAAAGAAAACACCGCTGTTGCTGGCATTATTAGGCCATCGATACTCTAATTCAAGCGTAAAGTTTCTGTATTTTTCTTTTGTGTACATGTAGCCAAAAGGCTCTCCCTTTATGGCAATATAGCCATCTTCAATGGTAAATACTTCGTCTCCCGTTATTGCCTCATTCTCTACAACAAAACTCCAGTTGTTAAGATTTTCTCCATTAAATATCTTTTTTGGCTGTTGTGTGCAGCTGGTTATAAATAATGTAAATATTACAGTTAGTGATAAAAATTTCATTTTAATTTATTTTATAAGATTATAAATACAATTATTTTATGCAAACTTACATAAAAAGTTTGATTTTATGTGTTGCATGTTACTACAATAAATATAACGCATTGAGCAATTAAAAAATTATCGCTTTGGCACTTAATTTAATAAGTCGTTTTTTAAATAAAGACTGCTAAAAATATTTATTCCTATCCAGATTAGTTGTGGTTTTTGATGTTTTGCTAGTTGTTTGTTAAGATCTACGACTCAATATTGAAGAAACAAGCGTTAAATTTCTAATCTACGGTGCAATATTGAAGAAACAAGCGTTGAATTTCTAATCTACGACTCAAGATTTGAAAAACAAGCGTTGAATTTCTAATCTACGATGCAAGATTGGAAAAACAAGCGTTAAATTTCAAATCTACGATGTAAGATTGAAGAAACAAGCCTTGAATTTTAAATCCACGACTCAACATTGGAAAAATAAGGACGGTGACTGAGCCTGTAGGAGTGTTGAAAAAGGCGCAAGTGTTAGTTGCAGTATATTCAAGACGCAAAGCTTTGCGCCTTGAATTACAATGCTGGAAATATCAGTAACTAACAATTAAAAATTTACCCTTCGTCTTAAAATCTTTGATTTTAAGACGAAGGCGTATTCCATAGAGTTATAATTTTTTTTATAATCCCAACAGCTCTTTCCCTTCATCCTTTCCTCCATGCAGCATAGAGGTTGGGTTCTCAATCATCTTTTTCACATCAACCAAGAATTTCACTGCATTCTCTCCATCAATAATGCGATGATCGTAGCTAAGGGCAATATACATTATGGGGCGTATTTGCACTTGTCCGTTCACTGCAATGGGGCGGTCTACAATATTATGCATGCCAATAATAGCCGATTGTGGAGGATTGATAAGCGGAGTAGACATCATTGATCCAAACACACCACCATTGGTAAGAGTAAATGTTCCACCTGTCATTTCGTCCATGCTTATTCTGTTTGATAGAGCTTTGTCGGCAAGACGTTTAAGTTCAGATTCAACTTCTGCCAGGCTAAGGGTGTCTACATTGCGAATAACGGGCACCATCAATCCTTTGGGCGATTGCACCGCAACAGAAATATCTACATATGATGGGTGAAGAATCTCCTCGCCATCTATTTGGCTGTTTATTTTTGGGTGAAGCTTTAGTGCCAATGCTGATGCTTTTAAGAAAAACGATATAAGGCCAATTTTGTAGCCATACTTCTTCACAAAAGCAGGCTGATATTGCTTTCTAAGATTCATCAGGTTTTGCATATCCACCTCGTTGAAAGTGGTGAGCATGGCTGTTTCGTTTTTCACTTGCACCAAGCGTTGGCTCAGGTGCTTACGAAGTTGGCTCATTTTTTCGCGCTCAATTGTTCTCTCACCATGGGTAGATGACAATGGCTGTTCTTTATCGGAAGCAGGTTGTGACACTTTGCTCAATGCAGCACTCACATCGTTTGACGATATTCTGCGCAATCCACTAATGATATCTTCTACATTGATATTTTCCGTTTCCATTATTTTGCGTGCCAATGGTGTTGTGCGCACTTGCGATAGGTCTTTGGAGGATTTTGTTGTATCTTTCTTCTCCATTTCGCTGTCAGCACCTGTTGGTGCAGAACCTTCGTCTCCTTTGGCTTCGGCTTTTACTTCCTTTTCTTTTATTTCTTTCTTTTCGTCCTCAATTTTCTCTTCCACCACATCGGGGTCTAATGCATCTTCTTGGTTGGGCACTTCTACTGATGTGTCTATTTTACAAGCTACTGCATCTACTTTCACCATTTCGCCCTCGGCAACTATTATTTCTATCTTTCCTGCCTCGGGAGCCATGAGTGGCAGTGTGGCTTTGTCAGATTCTATAAGGGCCAGCTCTTGGTCTTTATGCACAAGATCGCCTGTTTTTACTGTCCATGTAGCCAATTCTACTTCTGTAATTGATTCTCCTGGTGATGGTACTCTTACTTCTATGATCATATTGTTTATAGTTAACTTGGGGTTATGTTTTTTTTATTAATCTTTTGTTGTGTGTGCAGGTTTCATTAGATTGAAAATCGTGTGGAATTGCCAAAGTAATGGTGTTGTTTCAGTATCTCTTCACGGCTTTTCCCCTCCACACAGTCAAGGTTGCAATAAGGTAGTTTTCTGTTGCAGTGACATGCTTTAAATACTTTGTTGATAATTTCTTGTTGTCCAAGGGTGTGTAGCTTAGCAAGTCCTGTTGCAGGACTTGCGCTAGCCAGTCGGGCAATGGGTGTAATGTGGTGGTCTTTCAGCATCCGATTGATATAGGTCCAAGCTCCCATGTTTTCGGGCTCTTCTTGCACCCAAAGTGTTAATAGTGCCGATGAGTATTTTGCAATAATAGCTTCTACTTTCTCTTTTGGAAAAGGATGCAATTGCTCAATGCGAACCAATGCTACATTGCGTGCCTTCACTTCTTCTTTGCGCTCCAACAGTTCATAATATATTTTGCCTGTACAAAACACCAATCGGGTTACTGAATCAACATTCACATCGTTGTCGTCAATCACCTCTTCAAACTGTCCGTTTGTCAAATCGTCTAAGCTTGAGATGCAGCGTGGATGACGCAATAGGCTTTTGGGTGTGAAGATAATCATGGGTACTCTAATTTCACGCTTCAAGTGTCTGCGCAATGCGTGGAATAGATTGGCGGGAGTAGTAAGGTTCATTACCAGCATATTGTTGCGTGCCGACATGGTGAGAAATCTTTCGATGCGTCCGCTTGAATGTTCTGGTCCTTGGCCTTCGTATCCATGAGGAAGGTACAAGACCAAGCCATTGAGCAAGCCCCATTTCTCTTCGCCCGAGCTGATGTATTGGTCAACTATTACTTGAGCTACATTATGGAAATCGCCAAACTGCGCTTCCCATATTGTTAGTCCGTTGGGCGCAGCCAATGCATAGCCATATTCAAAACCCATTACTCCATATTCCGATAGTGGAGAGTTGTAAGCATTGAATGGTGCTTCAAATTTAGTGGAGTCGCGAAGTGGCATGTAGCGTTCGCGTAAATCTTCTTGGGCAAAACTGGCATGGCGATGGGCAAATGTGCCTCGTTCAGAATCCTGCCCGCTCAGTCGCACAGGATGTCCATCATTAACAAGGGTAGCATAGCCCAATAACTCGCCCATTGCCCAGTCTATCTTTTCATTGTCGAACATCTTTTGACGATCGTCTAATATCTTGTGTACTTTAGAAAAGAACTGTTTGTCATCGGGCAAGTTGTTCATCTGACTCCAGAGTCTGTCTATTGTTTTACGACTTACTCCTGTAGGAACTTCTACAGCAAAGTCTTTGTCTTCAGGAAAAGGAAACGACGACCACAGTTCGGGCAAGAAGCGAGGAATAGTAAGTTTGTCTATCTTTTTTGATGCAGTCAACTCTTCTTCTAAGTGTTCTGTAAATTCACTAATATGATTGCGCACCTCCTTGGCAGTCATTATATTTTCTTTTTGCAGCTGTGCTGCATATATTTCTAATGGGTTGGGGTGTTTGGCAATTGTTTTGTATAGCAATGGCTGCGTGAATCGGGGCTCGTCGCCCTCGTTATGTCCATATTTGCGATAGCTAAGTATGTCTATAAATACATCGGTGTTGAATTTTTGACGATATTCCATGGCCAATTCAAACACATAAGCAACAGCCTCGGTGTCGTCGCCATTCACGTGAAACACAGGATTGATAGTTACCTTAGCAATATCTGTGCAGTAGGTGCTTGAGCGTGCTTCGGTGTAGTTGGTGGTGAAGCCAACTTGGTTATTCACAACAATATGGATAGTTCCGCCTGTTTTATATCCCTCTAATTTGGCCATTTGCAATACTTCGTACACCACTCCTTGCGAAGCAATGGCGGCATCGCCATGTATGATAATGGGAACTACTTTATTGAAATCAGAATTGTAGGCATGTTCTGCGCGCGAACGCGAAAGTCCGATTGATACTGGTGTTGCTGCTTCTAAATGCGATGGGTTGGGGAGAAGTGCTAGATTTACTTTTTTGCCATCTTCCAATGTTACACGTTTATTGAATCCGAGATGATATTTCACATCGCCCAAGGCTACACTTTCGTCATAGTCTTGTGCATCATACTCTTTGAATACATTGCGATAGGGTTTTTCTAATACATTGGTAAGCACATTAAGACGTCCACGGTGTGCCATGCCCACAATAAACTCCTCTGCGCCAAGTTCTGCTCCTTTACGAATGGTGGAGTACAAGCCTGTAATCAAAGCTTCGCCACCTTCAAGAGAAAAACGTTTTTGACCAACGAACTTTTTGTGGATAAAGTCTTCAAAATTTACAGCACGTTTTAGTTGGTGAAAGAAGTTCTTTTTCTCATTTGTGTTATAGGTGGGTTGATTGCGAGTAGACTCCATTCTTTCTCTTAACCATTTCACCACTTCGGGTCGGCGAACATATAGGTACTCCACTCCAATTGATTGGCAATAAGTGGCTTCCAAGTGCTCAATAATAGTGCTGAGCTTGGCTGGGCCAATGCCTATTTGAGTACCAGCTTCAAATACTGTGTTGAGATCGCTCTCCTCCAATCCAAAGTTTTCTATGGCAAGGGTAGGTGAGTATTGTCTGCGTGCCCTCACAGGATTAGTTTTGGTGAAGAAGTGCCCCCTTTGGCGATAGCCATGAATAAGGCTTATTACATTAAATTCTTTGCTGATTACTTTTCCTGGTAGGGATTGAAAGTTTTTCATGGCAAAGTCGAATCCTTTGAAAAAGGAGGCGAAACTTGAATCTACCGATGCTGGATTTTCTGTGTACTGCTGAT
>CAZIUT010000059.1:0-10746 GCA_964542545.1 uncultured Dysgonomonadaceae bacterium
TTGATGGATGAAACCTCCATGGCTTCTATCTGTTCGGTTACTTTCATTGAGCCTAACTCTGCGCCCATACCCGAACCAACTTTTCCAGCACATATCAAACCTGTAATTACTGGCCCTATCTCTCTTATAAGGGATAGAGTTACCATTCCAGGCAGCAACGAAACAGCTCCAAAATCGGCTAACACTGGGCGTGTCTGAATAGTCAATACCAAGCCCATAATAGCTCCAGTAACAGAAATAAGGGGCAATGATTTGTATCCAATTTGAAAGCATTGACGGAAAAATTCTTTAAATTCAAAATCGCGTGAAAAAGTTTCTTTTATTATTACACCAATAAATATGAATACAGAAGCAACTTCTGCAAAAAAGATACTTGCAATTTGTGTCTTCTCCAACGTATTATCACTTAACTTCTTAGATTGCTTGGTAGCAAACCCTTTAACCTTAATGATTGGAGTGAATTTTGTCATGATTATATCTTTTTGATTTAAAATAGTTGTTTTTTTAAATCAATTCATTATTGCTTAGTGCATTTAAAGTTTCCACAATTTTAAAGAATTTTCCTTCCCTGAATCAATCTCAATATTATAGCAATTACTGCAATCACAAGCAGAATGTGAATAAGACCACCTGTACTATATCCAATGAATCCAACAGCCCAACCAATAATTAAAATTACTGCAATGACATAAAGTAAATTTCCCATAGTTCTTTTGTCTTATATTAATTAATACTCAAAAGTAGTCCTATTAATACCTAATATTGTTACACAATTTCATGGATTAGTTACATCATTCACACATTAGTGTTCAAGAAAATCTCTTTAGCTAGTAGAAAAAAGGTCGTTGTTTTTTCATGAAAATATAGAAACAGACTTACTCTTAATATAAAAAGTTAGGCCCATAGTAGAAGGGAGTGGAAGTTTAGACGATAGGCAGTATTCTATAATAACTCTTAAATTACAAACATGCTTTTACTTATATAACAAGCCACTTTTGGGCCATGTCATTCTTTTTTTTATATGGTTCTTAAATCTCAGTTCCTCTATCTGAGAGTAGTTGAAGAGGGGATAGTGAAGGAAACACATCTGCTTCGTCAACGAACTCCTTAAAATAGTAGCCTATATCGGCAGAGTTCGGCATTCTATCATCTAACCATTTTAAAAAAGCGCTATAGGCAATCCATCCCTACAGCGCTTTTCTTATACCTCTAAATGAGATTAAATCATCAATAAGCTTTAGTTCCTTTCACCTCTTCTATAGATGTATGAGTTTTTTCAAGAGCACGCCACGCATAAAATATATATCCCATCACAACGGGTATGAATAACGACACCCAAGCCATTGCATTTAGCGTAAACTCACTTGATGAAGAGTTTTGAAGCGTGAGCGAACTTTGCAAATCAGATACAGATGGATAAAAAGCAGTGTTGTTTACCCCTGTAATAAAAATCAACATAGTTACTGTGAGAATAGCTCCAGGACCTGCAAACCAAATACCTTTTCTGAATTTAGGTTTAAGGATAGAGATAATGATACCGTAGAGCACCAACAGAACTCCTACAACGAATACCACCAATAGAATAGGCATTTCTAAGAAGTTGTTCAGGTATTTCATACTCTCCATAGACACCACTTTTGTTTCAGGATTTACAGCAAAACCGTCTGAGAAAAGCGTCCAAATTACAAATATAAGAAAGAATAAAACAAAAGGAATTGCATTATATATAAGATATTTGTAACTTCTTTTTTGAAGAACAGCATGATCTAATCTATTGATAAAGTAAAGTGTAGCCATTGTGCGTGCTAAAAACAGCACTGTGAAACCTAAAGCCAGATTACGCAAATTGAGCAAAGCCTCTAAACCGTGCCATGGATTTTGCCACTGACTAATGATGGGGCCAACAGAACCTACACCAGCAATATTTCCTTTGCTCATTGTAAATTCTGAGCCAGTGAAGAAAGTAGCCAATGCAACACCCACTAAAAATGTTCCTAAAACACCATTTATAAGCAAAAATGTTTTGTAGGTAGTCTTTCCATAAGTATTGCCTGGTAGAGACTGAAACTCATATGAAACGGCTTGTAGTGTAAAGCAAAATAAAATAGCCATCCACACCCAATATGCGCCTCCAAAACTTGTTGAATAGAACAAAGGAAACGATGCAAAAAATGCACCTCCAAAAACTACAAGCGTTGTGAAGGTATAGTGCCATTTTCGACCGAGTACATTAGTAATAAGTTTTTTCTCATCGGGTGTTTTCGAAAGTGAAAACAACATAGACTGTCCGCCCTGTACAAAAAGCAGGAATGCAAATATCCCAGCTATCAGTGATATTAAAAACCACCAGTAATGTTGAAGAAATGAATATGTAAACATAATATTATATTTTTTATTTATTCAAACAATCTATTAATATACAGGCTTGTCATCTGTCTCCTCAGGTCCTTTCTTTATTTGTTTAACCATAATTCTAACTTCAGCAATTAAAAGAACGGTAAACATAATAAAGAACAATGCAAAGGTAGTTATAACTGAACCCACCTCTAAACTTGAGATGGCAGCTTGAACAGGAAGTATATCTTGAATGGCCCATGGTTGTCGACCCACTTCAGATACAATCCAACCAGCTTGTCCTGCAATGTATGCCAAGGGCAAACTCCAAAGCGAAACATGAAGCATCCATCTAAATTTTTTATCAACAAGTTTTTTCTTGCGATGCAAATACCAAACTATTGCAAATAAGAGAATATAGTAGAAGCCAATGGCAACCATTACCCTAAAAGTATAAAACATTAATGGCACATTGGGTATTGTTTGTTCTGGTTTGTCAAGATATCCATATCCAAAATAATCGAAGTTTTCTTTAAGAGTAGCTTCAAACCCTGCCAACTCATCATCGCGACCTTCATCTTTGGCTATTTGGTAGTTACCCAAAGCTTTTATAGCTTTTTCGCCACGCATCTTCTTCTCTTCAAACGATAGCGCAATGGTTCCATCTTGCATTGTATAGCCTCCCTCAATTATATCTCTTATTCCAGGAACAAAAGCATTTAATTGTCGATATCCCATTATAGATAATAGTTTTGGCAACTCTATTTTAAATAGAAAAGCATCGCCTTTATCATAGTTTGATTTATCTGCTTTTATAGGGTTTAAAACACCAATTGCTACCAATCCTGCACCTTCTTTACCTTCGTACAAGCCTTCCATAGCAGCTATTTTCATGGGTTGCTTTTGTGCTACTTCATAGCCAGATCCATCACCTGTAACTGCAAGCAACACAAATGAAATCAGACCAAATATGGCTCCAATTTTAATGCTCTTGAAAGCAAACTCTTGATTGCGTTTCCTGAGTAAAAACCATGAGCTTATAGCAACAACAAAAGCTGCACCTGTAGCCCAGCCCGAAAGCACCGCATGAAAGAACTTGTTTATTGCTACTGGCGAGAGAGCAATTGCCCAAAAGTCCACCATTTCGTTACGAACCGTTTCAGGGTTAAACTCCATGCCTATAGGATATTGCATCCAAGCATTAGCAATTAAGATCCAAAGAGCAGAAAGAGTTGCCCCTATAGTTACTAACCAAGTAGCAGTAAGATGCGCTTTCTTACTCACTTTTTCCCATCCAAAAAACATGATAGAGATAAAAGTTGCTTCTAAGAAGAAGGCTATTATACCCTCAATGGCAAGAGGTGCACCAAAAATATCGCCTACAAACCAGCTATAGTTAGACCAATTTGTTCCGAATTGAAATTCAAGGATAATACCTGTAGCAACTCCAATTGCAAAGTTTATCCCAAATATCTTCATCCAAAACTTAGCTGCATTCTTCCATTCTACATTGCCAGTGCGAACGTAAATGGTCTCCATAATAGACATTATTACTGCTAAACCTAAGGTTAAAGGTACAAAAAGCCAATGATATCCAGCGGTCATTGCAAACTGCAACCTCGACCAATCGACAACTGATGAAAAATCAAATAAATCCATACGTTATTAATTATTGATAGTTTGTTTATTTTTTTGTTTAATATCCTTGTATTTAAGGCTTTTCTATTAATTCTTTGCGAACATGATCGGCTTTTTCTTCGGCACTATCAAAGTTCGTATTTAAATAGTTGGGCGAGAATAATGGTTTCATAATAAAAAACATGAAAATCAACTTTATGATAACAATTATCCACAAAGTTTTTCCAAGAGTAGTCATATTAGTGAACCCCTCCCAGAACATTTTAAACCAGTTGAATTTTGTTTTTGTTTCAGTCATATTTTATTAAACTATTGTTTCTGAAAATCTTCTTCAGATATTTTTGTGTTAGGCATGTCCAACACCCCCTAACGGAGGTAGAAAACCAAGGTTTTCATTATTAATTGAAACAGGTCCATTCATTTTCTCAAACTTCTCAATGTTCTCTTCCAATGCAGCTAAAAGACGTTTAGCATGATCAGGAGTTAAGATAATGCGCGATTTCACTTTTGCTTTTGGCAAACCTGGTACTACACGTATAAAATCTAATACAAACTCGGATGAAGAGTGTGAGATAACAGCAAGGTTTGAATAAGTTCCTTGAGCAATTTCTTCTGACAATTCTATCTCTAGTTGGTTGTCAGGATTGTTTTTATTTTGGTTCATAAAAGTATATTAATTATTGAATTAACTTTAACAGTCTAACTTTCTGTGTTTAACAAAGAAAAGGGGATCTTTTTTTGATGAACTCGGTTATGAGAAAGCTGTTGATAAAACAAATATAAAACAAAATTTTAGTTTGCTATTGTTTTATTAGTTAAAAAGGCACTGTAAAAAGAAGAATGTTCAATATTGCTTAAATAACACTGAACATTTTTCTGTTTAATTAATTTATTTACTGTCTATTGTTGAATACTTCCACTGTTTTGAATATGTATCAGCTCTTTCAATAAACCTTGTAATGTCTCCTTTGCATCGCCCAGTTTTAAATGTACTCCTTCAGCACGATCGTATAGTGGATTACTAACTCCTGCATAACCAGGGTTTAAATCAAAATTGCAAATAATCACTTCCTTTGCATGATCAACATTCAATATGGGCATCCCATATATAGGAGTTCCCTCTGCATCTCTAGCAGCAGGGTTCAACACATCGTTTGCTCCAATAACCACTACAGCATCCACGTTTTTGAACTCATCGTTCACTGCATCCATCTCATACAATTGCTCATAAGAAACATCAGCTTCGGCCAGCAATACATTCATATGTCCAGGCATTCTGCCTGCAACAGGATGAATAGCATATTTAACCTGAGCACCGTTTATCTCTAATTGATCTGCCAATTGTTTTACCAAATGCTGTGCTTGAGCTAAAGCCATACCATAACCAGGTACAATTATCACTGAGTGAGCCGCTGCTAAAACACCTGAGGCCATTGGAGTTAAATCTTTTGCATGGCCTATTGCATTAATATCAACCGACGATTGGGCGTTTTGCAGCTCTGTAAGCAATTGTTGCAAGGTCTCCTTAGCATCTCCCAATTTAAGAACAACGCCTTTTTCTCGCTCATAGAGCGGATTATTTACACCAGCGTATCCAGGATTTAAATCGAAGTTGCAAATAATTATATCTTTTGCTTGGTCTACATTCAATATGGGCATTCCGTAAATAGGAGTATCCACAGCATCTCTGGCTGCAGGATTTAATACATCGTTTGCACCAATAACTATTACTGCATCTACACTCTTAAACTCATCATTCACTGAATCCATTTCATACAGTTGCTCGTAAGATACATCAGCTTCAGCCAACAATACATTCATATGGCCTGGCATTCTGCCTGCTACAGGATGAATAGCATATTTAACCTTTGCACCATTCAGCTCCAACTGATCTGCCAATTGTTTCACCAAATGCTGTGCTTGGGCTAAAGCCATTCCATAACCAGGCACTATAATCACAGAGTGAGCTGCAGCAAGAATTGCACCAGCTATGGGTGCTTGCTTGTTAAGATCGATTTCAAATTTTGTGTCAAAAGTAGGTTGGTCGTCTTGTAGTTCTGTTAAAAGTTGTCTTAGCGTCTCTTTTGCATCACCCAATCGTAAACTTACTCCCTCTTTTCTTTCGTAAAGCGGATTGTTTACTCCAGCATAACCAGGATTCAAATCGAAGTTGCAAATAATTATCTCGTTTGCTTCGTCTACATTCAAGATGGGCATTCCATATATAGGTGTATCTTTTGCATCTCTGGCTGCAGGATTCAATACATCATTTGCACCAATAACCACTACAGCATCCACATTTTTGAACTCATCGTTCACCGAATCCATTTCGTATAACTGCTCATAAGATACATCGGCTTCGGCTAGCAATACATTCATATGTCCTGGCATTCTGCCCGCTACAGGATGAATTGCATATTTAACCTGAGCACCATTCAGTTCTAATTGATCTGCCAACTGTTTCACCAAATGCTGCGCTTGGGCTAAAGCCATACCATATCCTGGAACAATAATTACAGATTTGGCTCTCGTCAATACATTAGTAGCAGCAAGATCTTTTTTACTTTCGCTTTCTGAAGATTCATATTCAGCTTTTGCTTTTATACTATTAAAATCCATCAATAGTTGCTGTATCGTTCTTTTTGCATCGCCTAACTGCAAATATATTCCCTCATTTCTTGTATAAAGTGGATTCTCAACTCCAGCATAACCCGGATTCAAATCGAAGTTGCAAATAATTACCTCTTTCGCTTTGTCCACATTCAAAATTGGCATTCCATATATAGGTGTATCTTCAGCATCTCTGGCTGCAGGATTCAATACATCATTTGCACCAATAACCACTACAGCATCCACATTTTTGAACTCATCGTTCACCGAATCCATTTCGTATAACTGCTCATACGATACATCAGCTTCGGCCAATAACACGTTCATATGTCCTGGCATTCTGCCAGCCACAGGATGAATTGCATATTTAACCTGAGCACCATTCAACTCTAATTGATCAACCAATTGTTTCACCAAATGTTGTGCTTGTGCTAAGGCCATACCATAACCCGGAACAATAATTACAGACTTAGCTTCTGCAAGAACAGTTGCTGCAGTTTTTTCTATTGCCTTAATTGGTTCTTCTTTTATTGATATTTTAGTTACCTTCTCAACTTTAACTCCAGCTTTTGAAGCTTTCTGTTTCTGTGCAGAAGTCTTTCCTGTTAAAATATCCAACAAATTACGATTCATAGCCCTACACATTATTTGTGTGAGCAATAAACCCGAAGCACCAACAACACCACCCACTGCTACTAATAATATATGACCAATAGCCATACCAGCCACAGCACCAGCTACTCCACTCAACGAGTTGAGCAGTGATATAGTAATAGGCATATCTGCTCCGCCTACTCTTATAGCAAACACATAACCAAATGAGGTGCTAAACAATATACTAACAAGCAGTATAAAATATGGATTAGATACTACAGGAACTGTTGTGCCTATAAACAAAGCTAACAAAACAGCAAAAGCCGAACCTAAAAGTGTAAACTTTGTAAGTGCTCCATGATTCTTATATACAACGGGTTTTTGAGGCAATATTCTATGCAGTTTCCCTGCAGCAATTAAACTACCCACCAATGTAATTAATCCAATAACCAATGCTAATGATGCTGTAACATTAGAAAACAGAGGGTATTCTGTTAGCATATTTCCAACACCAAGCAAAGAAAGTGCACCCACAATAGCAGAAGCTGCGCCCCCCACTCCATTTAGCAGAGCCACCATTTGAGGCATCTGTATCATCTTCACACGGCGATACATAACAAAGCCAATGGCCAAACCAATTGCCATATACAGATAAATTGATTCTACACCAAGTATCTCATATTTTATTAGCGTAACTAAAACTCCTGAGAGCAACCCAAAAGCACTGAGTAAGTTGCCCTGCACAGATGTTTTTACTTTACTCATCATCCATATACCAGCAATTACTAACACAGCCAATACAGCACAAATTATATAATATAAGATATCGTTCATTTTTTTGCGGGTTTTTTCTTGTTAAACATGCGGAGCATTCTGTCGGTTACACCAAAACCACCCATTACATTTATAGCAGCAAGAATAATAGCTATGCCTCCAATAATTTGACCAACGATCGACTCGTTATACTTAAAAGCAATACCCACAGCCACCATTGCCCCCAAAATAGAAATACCCGATAATGCATTCATCCCCGACATTAGCGGAGTATGCAAAAGACTAGGTACTTGACTTATAATAAAATAACCAACAATCGTTGATACTATAAAAACTAAAATTAAAATCCAAGGACTCATATATATATCGTTTTTTTAAAATAAAAAAGATAGCTGTTCCAATAATCAGTTAAATCATCAAAACAGCTATCTACTCATATAAATTTAGAATTATTCCTTTAGGCTATCCCCATTGCTTCTTTAGTGCCTGAGTGTACAATTTCGCCATCTTGTGTAACCAATATAGAACGAACAATTTCATCGCTCGTATCCAATTTAATTGTGTTATCCTTAATAAGGTATTTCACTAAGTTGTAAATATTATTGGCAAACATCCATGTAGAGCTTGTAGGAAGCATTCCAGGTATATTTTTGATTCCTTGAATCATTACACCATGTTTCACCTCTTTCTTTCCTGGGGTTGTAATTTCGCAATTACCTCCTTGGTCAATTGAAATATCTACTACAACAGAACCTTTCTTCATGGTCTTAACCATCTCTTCTGTCAATACTATTGGTGCAATCTTTCCGGGTATTAAAGCACTACAGAAAATTATATCCATATCGGTAATTACTTCCGACAATACTTTTCGCTCTTTATCCAACCATTCTTCAGATAGTTTATTAGCATATCCACCTTCAGCAACAGCAAGTTTGGCTGGAATATCAAACTCAATAACTTTTGCACCTAAACTCTGCGATTGCTCCACAGCAGCTGGTCTTATATCAAGTGCATAAGTTATTGCGCCCAATCTCTTAGCTGTAGCAAGAGCTTGCAAACCTGCAACACCCACTCCAATTACCAACACTTTGGCTGGTTTTAACATACCCACTGCTGTAAACATTTGAGGCATAAAAACAGACAAATCGTTGGCTGCCATCAAAATACCTTTATAGCCTGCACATGTACTCATAGAAGTAAGAGCATCCATGTTTTGGGCACGCGATATACGAGGAACTCCGTCAAGAGTAAGGCTTGTAACTCCTGCCGCAGCAAGTTTCTTCACCATTTCGTGGTTTACTGGCGATGCAGGATGAATAAAAGTAATCAAATACTGTCCTCTATGCATCATATCCACTTCGTGTATATTTTCAGCCTCATTAAATAGCGGCTCTTTTACTTTAAGTATCAAGTCAGATTTTTTGAAAAGCTCTTTAGGTTCTGCAACAATTTCAGCACCCATAGCCACATAATCTTCATCGTGATAAAGAGAATTAACTCCAGCATCTTTTTCGATTAAAACTTTTTGGCCATCTTCAATAAATTTCTTTACAGTCTCTGGGCTTGCTGCTACGCGAGCTTCTCCCGGCATAATTTCTTTAGGAATTCCTATTGTCATAATTTTATAAATGAATTAGAATATTTTATTAAAATAAAAGAGGTTGCTTCAATGACATCACGTTGTGCTGAACAACATAAGTTTCTATCACAAATTTATGCATAATAAATAAGACCTACAATTTATTATCTCTTTAAATTTGCCCAATCAACCAAAGGAATAATCATAGTCACAGCCAATAACTGATACCATTTTTAGCATATTAACAGCAACTTCCAAGATAACTATACAAATTGCAATTAAATGAGCCAGGTTTAAAATTATTCACATATTTAGATGCAATTTTATAGACTCTTGCAATGAATGTTTTCTCTATTAAATAATATAATGTTATATTTGCACATCAAATAAAAAGATAATTTTTAAATACATAACAAATATGGTAAATTACAAAGATTTAGGTCTTGTAAACTCGAGAGAGTTATTCAAAAAAGCATTTGAAGGTGGATATGCAATCCCTGCATTCAACTTTAACAACATGGAGCAAATGCAAGCAATAGTTTCTGCATGTGTTGAAACTAAGTCTCCCGTTATTTTACAAGTATCAAGCGGTGCGCGTAAATACGCAAACCAAACCTTGTTGCGTTATATGGCTCAAGGTGCAGTTCAGTATGCAAAAGAATTGGGTTATGAAATTCCAATCGTTCTTCACTTAGATCATGGCGATAGCTTTGAACTATGTAAAGATTGTATCGACTCTGGTTTCTCTTCAGTAATGATTGATGGTTCACATCTTCCTTATGAAGAAAACGTAGCGTTGACCAAAAAAGTAGTTGAGTATGCTCACAAGCATGATGTAACTGTTGAAGGTGAATTAGGTATTCTTGCTGGTGTTGAAGATGATGTTGTTGCAGAGCACAGCACATATACAGAGCCAGACGAAGTAGTTGATTTTGTAGAGCGCACTGGTGTTGACTCTCTTGCAATTTCAATTGGTACTTCTCACGGAGCTTTCAAATTTACACCAGCACAATGCACTCGCAACGAAGATGGTGTTTTAATTCCACCTCCACTACGCTTCGATATTCTTGAAGAAATTGAGCGTCGTATTCCAGGTTTCCCAATTGTTCTTCATGGTTCATCATCTGTTCCACAAGAATATATTACAACCATCAATAAATATGGTGGTGAGTTGAGCGACTCTATCGGTATACCCGAAGAGCAACTACGCAAAGCTG
>CAZIUT010000060.1:0-10408 GCA_964542545.1 uncultured Dysgonomonadaceae bacterium
TCTGTGCAAAAGTATGAAGTTTTTCCTCTTCCACCATAGATAAATTAATATTTAAATTTAATTTCGAGTTATTTCCTTCTTTATATGATAATGAAGGGAATCTATATACTTTTTAGCATTTATGAGTGAGCCACTTAGCAAAGGAGCTCTAATGCCACAGCCAATTTCGATATTGGCTACCTCTACAAAAGCATCATCCCAAGCGTTGCTTTTCACAAATGAAGAGATAAGTTTACTACCACCTTCAACCATCAGCGACGCAATGTTCAGCTCATACAGTTTGTGAAGAATCTGTTCAATAACGTCTTCCTCAAAATTAATAGAGATACTTTTGACATTGTTAGCAACTGGATAGGAAGCCAACTCAGTAAACACTATAGTTGGCGCACAATTGTTGAACAAATGGCTACAGGCAGACAATTTGCCTGTCCTATCCAAAACAATTCGCACAGGATTGTCTCCATACCATTTGCGGGTGTTCAGCGTTGGGTTGTCTTTAAGGGCCGTGTTTGTACCAACCATTATACCCATAGTTTGACTACGCAATTTGTGAACAACACATTGGGTAATGCTATTTGATAGTTTAAGGGGTGGCAAATCGCTGTTGTTTCTTTCGTTATCAATAAAATTATCTTTAGTTTGTGCCCACTTTAGAGTCACAAAGGAACGTTTTTCTATTTGATTCACAAAAAAAGAACGATTCAACTCTTTTGCCTCATCCTCAAGGACCCCCACCGTTACCTCAACACCCGCATCTTTCAGCATTTTAATTCCTCGACCTGCTACAGCATCATTGGGGTCTTTTACTGCTATCACAACTCTAGCAATGCCCTCTCTGACAATCAACGCTGCACATGGTGGAGTTTTTCCAAAATGCGAACAAGGCTCTAATGAAACATATATAGTAGACTTTTTTAATAATGAGTGGTCTTTCACAGAATTAATGGCATTTACTTCCGCATGAGGCTCACCAATTTTTCTGTGATAGCCTTCACCAATAATTCTATTGTTGTGAACAATGACGCTACCTACCAAAGGATTATTTTTTGTAGACCCCAGTCCTTTCTTTGCCAATTGCAAACAGCGCCACATATATTTTTCATCTATACTCATTTTTATTTATCTTTGTTGTTCTGAGTTTGCAAGATAAGTTCAAGTTATGAGTAACCCGGCTCTTGAAAACAAACGCTCAACAGGAAAAACCTTTCGAGCAAAAATTTAAAATATATCCTCATGTTCGAAAATCCAGCAGAATACATTCGGACTCATTTAAAAAACACTTTCTCACTTGGTGAGATAAGAATATTTACTAGACTTATTCTTGAAGAGGTGTGCAATCTATCATTTTCTGAAATTGCATTGTGCAAATTTAATGATTTATCTGACAAGAAAAAGCAAAATATAATTAGCATTGTAAAACGTTTGCAAAACAACGAGCCAATAGATTACATATTAGGTCATTCAGAGTTTTACGGACTACAGTTTAAAGTATCTCCTTCTGTATTAATCCCTCGTCCCGAAACCGAAGAACTAGTAGAATGGATACTAATGGAATCAAAACAAACCAACCCTCACATATTAGATATTGGCACTGGCAGTGGGTGTATTGCCATAACCTTAGCTAAAAAGCTAAAAAATGCCACTGTTGATGCATGGGATATATCAGACAAAGCCTTAGAAGTTGCACAGTGTAATGCAATAACCAACGAGGTATGTGTCAACTTTTCGGAGGTTGATGTTTTAAAACCGCCAACACTTATTAAATACTTTGATATCATTGTGAGCAACCCGCCCTACATAAAAGAGATGGAAAAAAAAGTAATGAGCAGGAATGTTCTCGACTTTGAACCTCAACTAGCTCTTTTTGTTCCTAATACAGATGCACTCATCTTCTACAATAAAATTGCTGATATAGCACAGCAATGGTTAAATAGAAATGGATTGCTTTACTTCGAGATTAATCAAACAAACGGACCAGAAGTAGTGCAATTATTAAAGGAAAAAGGATTTGTAAATGTGGAGCTAAAAAAAGATATGTCGGGAAACGATAGAATGGTTCGTGCAAAGATAGAATAATCGAAAAGAAAATAAAAGATGGAGAAAAATGCCCAAACGATATCAGAGTCAAAAGCATTGAGCAGAATGGCTAGTTTATGTGCTAGAAGAGAGTACTGTGTGTTTGATATAGAGACCAAACTACAACGCTACAACTTAGATAAAAAGAGTATAGACAACATTACTGCTCAACTAAAAAAAGAAAAATATATAGATGAATTGCGTTTCACTCGTAGCTTTATTAATGATAAAATCCGTTTCAATAAATGGGGCAAAAAGAAAATAGAATTTGCTCTACGGCAGAAAAGAGTTCCCGAAAATATAGTAGACAAAGCTTTCCAAGATTTCCCAGACGATAAAATTAATGAATCGCTACAAGATTTGCTGCAAGCAAAATGGAAAACTATAAAAGGAAACTCAGACTACGATAAACAAAACAAACTTATTCGTTTTGGTATAAGCCGTGGTTTCGATATGAGCACAATCTTAAATTGCATGAAAAATCTAAAATAGCATGAACCAAAAGTGGATAGCAGAAGAAATTGCTCATTATTTCTATCCAAACCTGTGCTCTTTTTGCAAAATAAAATTATTGCCGAAAGAGATAGGAGTGTGCCTACAATGTATCTACAAACTACCTAAAACCAACAACTATGATGAGCACAATAATCTGGGCGAAATACTATTAGCTGGCCGATTCCCATTCGAACGCGTTGCCTCATTTTCATTTTTCACAAAAGAGGGACTCCTCCAATCTCTTATACACGAACTAAAATACAACAACAAACCCTATGTAGGTCATTTGATAGGCACTCTATTTGGCAATGATCTATTAGGAAGCAGTTTCATAGAACCGATAGATGTAATTGTACCTGTTCCACTTCATCCAAAAAAACAAGCGCTAAGAGGATATAATCAAGCTGAGTCTTTTGCTCAAGGCATTTCAAAAGCAACTGCCATTCCTGTTTCTATCGATGAGCTTATTCGTGCTATCAACAACCCCACACAAACAAAACGGTCTAAAACACAACGTTGGGAAAATGTAAAAGGTATTTTTGAAGTAAGTAATTTCGAGGCATTTCAAAATAAACATGTATTATTGGTTGATGATGTAATAACAACTGGATCGACCCTCGAAGCTTGCGCCAATGCATTGCTTCAATGTAGCGGTATAAAAATAAGCATAGCAACTATTGGCGTGTCATTATAACCTTCTCCTTAACAGTTCAGAAAGCACCCTTTCAAAAAATAGATGCAAATGTTTTCATTAATTAGAATAGTCGCATTAAAAATACTATTTTTGTGCTTTATCAAGAATTAAAACAATAGAACAGTTATGAATTCACTAGAAAAGATTACAGCAGAAAAACTATTAAAAATTAAAGCTATTAAGCTACAGCCATCAAACCCCTTTACATGGGCATCGGGCTGGAAATCGCCTATTTATTGCGACAATAGAAAGTTGATGTCTTATCCAAATATACGTAATTTCCTGAAAGTTCAGTTTTGTCGCATTATACTTGAGAAGTATCCAAATGTAGAAGCAATTGCCGGTGTTGCCACTGGTGCTATTGCTCCTGGTGCTATTGTGGCCGACTTGCTTGGCTTGCCTTTTGTATACGTTAGAGCTACTCCAAAAGGTCATGGTTTGGAAAACCTAATTGAGGGAGATTTAAAACCAAAACAAAAAGTTATAGTAATAGAAGATTTAGTTTCAACTGGTATGAGCAGTTTAAAGGCTGTGGAAGCCATTCGCAAAGATGGAGCTGAAGTGCTTGGCATGGTTTCTATATTTACTTATGATTTTCCAGTTGCTACTAAAAACATGGTAGAGGCTAATGTGGAGCTTACTAGCCTTAGCAATTACGATGCCATATTAGAAGAAGCGCTTCGCACAGAATATATAGACGAGTCAGACTTGCAAACATTGCATGACTGGAGAGAAAAACCAGACACTTGGGGCAAAACAAAAAAATAAACAAAACATATGACAGAGTTTGTAAGTGATATAAAGAAAATTCCATTTTCGGATGAGATGGTGTTTCGTGTACTTTCAGATTTAAGCAAACTGGAAAGCCTAAAAGATAAGCTACCAGAAGATAAAATAAAAGATTTTTGGTGCACCGAAAATAGTTGTTCTTTTTCGGTAGACCCTGTGGGGAAAGTTACTTTCGATGTTACAGATAGAGAACCCAACAAAACTATCAAATTCAAATCGCAAGGATTGCCTTTTGAGGTTAAAGCATGGATTCAGTTAGTGTCGAAAGATAAAAACGATACGCGCATGAAACTAACATTGCGTGCCAATCTAAACCCATTTATAAAACCCATGGTAAACAAACCAATAAAAGATGGTGTTGATAAAATATCAGATGTGATTGCAGGGTTGGCTTATGATGAATTGTAAGAGCTAGGATACAAGGAATGTTAGGTTATCAACTAACTTTCTTCTTATCAATATATAAAGAATCCAAATCAGAATTGATAGTTCTGGGTTTGGATTCTTTTGTTTTAATAGGCTTTGCCCTCTCTGGGCTGTTTTTGTAGGAAGGTGTCTAAATAAAAGACATCCTCATCACTAATAATCATTTCTGCTAAAAAAGGAAGCTCTCCAATTTTCAGCGTCTATAATATGCTATATCTTTATAACTCATGTATGAGTGCAAGTCAAAGTTTTTTACTGTTAATGATTTAAGGATAACACTTTACACCCATTACTTATAGCTTTAGAATGAGTTTTCTTGGTTAAAGAACTTAACAACCTCTCATTTCGTAATGAAAGCTATTTTTGACTAATAACCAGATTGTATACTTGACTATTTATAATAAAACATTATTAATTTATTTCATTTACATTATTCAAACTTAAAAGTACCTTTTTCAAGCTGTACTTCAATAAAATCAGTTCCTGAACTAATAACCTCCACCAGCGATGAAAACTTCGCTTTACCCATCCCAACACCCATAAGCTTCACCTTTGCACCTTCACTTATAATGGTTCCCTTTTTCCCATCTGTATAAACTGTTACCATTCTATCAGATTTAAATCCAAATGATTCTGAAATTAAATAATTTCCATTTTTAACAAAATAGAAAGACGGTTTGTCACCTATTTTTCTAATCAGCGATAAATCTCCTCTAATATTCATTCCTGATGAATTTACTTCTCTACCTGGTGTTATTTCAAAGATATAATCTGTTACATTTCCATAAGATACTGTGCATGCATTCATGTTCTCACCCTCTATTTTTTCAAGCTTAGCTTTAGTGAGATTTGCATTTGTCAAAAACGGATAAATGACTGTTGTTAGGTTTTTATTACCATACACATCTACATCATATACAGATTCCAATCTATTGTGATCAGGATAATTTGGGTAACGATCAGGCACAGCCGACTTAACTTTTTCAACATTTACTTCATTAGGAGGTGTAAGATAATAAAAGCTTGCAGAAACATTTCCGACAGTTGGATAATGATCAATTTCTGCAGTGTATTCAGTTAACGGTGCAACTACATCAACAGTTGATTCATTTGCAGGGTGTAAATATTTTTTAATTTTTTGACCCCACTTAGCCTCCACCTCATCAAATATTATAAAATAACCAGGAGTGTTAGGGGTAGTATGAACCAAGATTGTATTTCGCAGATGGAAAGCAGAAGATAAAGCAGGTCCAGAAGAACCTATTGCAAAATCCAATACATCTGAAGTAAAACCACCAACAATACCTCCTCCTAATCGTGATATATGATTTTCACCGTTGATGGTTAGTGTATTGTTTAAATTAGCTGCGCGAACTGGTGCACCCAGACGTCCACCATTTACCAGTAAGCGATTGCCTAAACCCGACAGCGAAAGTCCATTCACTTCGTTATGGGTATGCCATTCGTCTTGCGTCTTAATATTATACAACGTCAATTGTAGACCATTAGGATCATCCTCTTTATCACGCAAAAAAGCTCCACCATTTTCATATAATTTGCTACTTGGAACTACAGGTGAAGGGAGTTTGGATTTTGGAAGAATATATGATAGAATATGTCCTGGAGGAGTTCTTCCTTCATATAACCATGCCGCATAACCAGCAGCTTCACTATCAAAGTTTACTATACGCCAATGCAAAAGTGAGGGTCCAACCTTTGCAGTAGGTAACATGTCGCCTATAATGATATAGTCCTTTGCACAGTTTACACTTGACCCATAGAGCCAACGTTGAAACTTTTTTATTCGCTCATTATTATAAAATCGTTTGTCAACACCGGTAAACTCCAATACATCCATATAGCCTGACTTAGACACCTCAGAGTTTCCTCCACCTATGCGCGCCCAACCATAAGTAGGTGTAACAGGAGAAACACCATCAGGAGTTATCTGATTCATAATTAAATCATAATAAATATCATCGGGGGTTGTTCGTTTGCCTTTGTAAATTTCCCAAGTACCATGTGCTCCACGTGCTGCTTGGTCGTTATTGATTGAGAGTTTAGAAATTTGCGATTCTATAATTTCTTCACACTGTGCAATATCCTCTTCTGTTAGAGCATCATACACTATGTCTAAAGCTAAAATTGCAGTAAATAAAGCTCCCATAGGAGGAACAACAGTACCCCAGTCACCTGGTGCTAATTTTAGTTTAGAGTGATGGTTTATAATAGCATTGCGTACACGTAAAGCATGACTTTTTGACTTTGCTTCATCCAAAATATATGCAAGTGCAGCAGCACCCACATATTCATTTAATTGAACAGTTGAAGGATTTATAATTACTTGTTTTGAACGTATTACTGCGTCCGCCTTCATCGATTTCCAAGGCTCTTGAGAGGCTTTTTCCCGCAATGCAGGATACATATCTTGTGTAACAATCAAAAATGGATGTTTGTTATTTTTTGTTCCATCTGGCTCATTTGGCTTTTCAGTAGGAGGAGTCACATCGTTATCCTTGTCAAATGATGTAGAATCAGAACAAGAAAATACTCCCATAAATATTAGCAAACTTAAAACAGAAAAGATCCTTAATTTATTTATTTTCATCGTAATAACAAGCTTAGTAAATCCTTGAAGAATAAATGTCCCCATTGCAAGTGGCACAGAATTAAACTCTAAGGGATTAAATAAAACTATAAATCCCTTTACCCAGGCTCACTTCAATAAAATCAGTTCCTGAACTAATGACTTCTACCGACGATGGGAAGATAGCTTCACCCATTCCTAAGCCCATAAACTTCACCTTTGCGCCTTCACTTATAATAGTTCCCTCTTTCCCATCTGTATAAACTGTAATTTTTTCGTCAGATTCAAAGCCAAGTGATCCCGAGTTAAAAAAAGTGCCATCTTTAACAAAATAGAAAGACGTTTTGTCTCCTGTTTTTCTAATTAGAGATAGGTCTGCCTTAATATTCATGCCCGATGAATTTACTTCTATACCTGGTGTTATTTCAAAGATATAATCTTTTACATTGCCATGAGATAATGAGCATGCATTCATGTTTTCACCTTCTATTCTTTCAAAATTAGCTTTAGTGAGACTTGCATTTGTCAAAAACGGATAAATGATTGTTGTTAGGTTTTTATTACCATACACATCTACATCATATACAGACTCCAATCTATTGTGATCAGGATAATTTGGGTAACGATCAGGCACAGCCGACTTAACTTTTTCAACATTTACTTCATTAGGAGGTGTAAGGTAATAAAAGCCTGCAGAAACATTTCCTACAGTTGGATAATGATCAATTTCTGCAGTGTATTCAGCGAATGGAGCAATTACATCAACAGTTGATTCATTTGCAGGGTGCAAATAGTTTTTAATTTTTCGACCTTCCTTAATGCTCACTTCATCGAATACAATAAAATATCCAGGAGTCTTTACAGTAGTATGGACTAGAATTGTGTTTCGCAGATGAGAACCAGAGGATAGAGCTGACCCAGCAGAACCAATTGCAAAATCTAATACATCTGAAGTAAAGCCTCCTACAATTCCTCCACCCAATCTTGATGAATGATTTTCACCATCAATGGTTAATGTATTATTTAAATATGCTGCGCGAACTGGTTCACCCAACCGTCCACCATTTACCAGTAAGCGATTGCCTAAACCCGACAGCGAAAGCCCATTCACTTCGTTATGAGTGTGCCATTCGTCCTGCGATTTAATGTTGTACAAAACCAATTGCAAACCATTGGAATCATCCTCTTTATCACGCAAGAAAGCTCCACCATTTTCATATAATTGACTACTTGGGACAATTGGTGCGGGAAGTGCTGATTTTGGAACAATGTAGGTTAAAATATGACCAATAGCAGGTGTTCCTTCATGAAACCAAGCTGCATAACCAGCTGCTTTATCATCAAAGTTCACTATACGGCTATGCAGCATGTGGTTTTCAAGTCCTTGAGTGGGAAGCATATCCCCAAATATAGCCATTTCCTTTGCACAATTAACACTAGAGCCAAATAGCCAACGTTGAAACTTAATTAATCGTTCATTATTGTAATATCTTTTGTCAATACCAGTAAACTCCAACACATCCATGTAGCCTGATTTTGAGACACGGCTATCACCTCCACCTACACGTTCCCATGCATAATGATTAGTAACTGGGCTCACACCGTCTGGAGTTATTTGTTTCATAACTAAGTCATAATAAGAATTGTCGGGGCTATTTTTCTCTCCTTTATAAATATCCCATGTACCATGTGTTCCAAGACGAACACCTAACCAAGAACCCTTTCGGCTAATTTTAGAAATCTGTGACTCAATAACATTTTCGCAATCTGTAACTTCTTCATCTGTAAGAGCATCATAAACAATGTCCAGAGCTAAGATTGCTGAGAAAAAAGAACCCATAGGAGGCACAACACCACCCCAACCACTATGATTGTCTACTTTTAATTGAGAGTATTGATTTATTATGGCATCGCGAACTCGATTAGCATGACTTATCGCATTAGACTCGTCCAAGATATAGGCAAGTGAAGCAGCACCAATGTACTCCTGTAATTTATAAGCTTCTGTGCTTACAGTCTGTCCTGAGCGCAAAATCGCATCCGCTTTCATTGACTTCCAGGGTTCTTGAAATGCTTTTTCACGCAATGCAGGGTACATATCTTTTGTAACAATCAAAAACGGATGACTACTGTTTTTCAGTTCCATTGATTCTTTATCAAATTCATGTCCTTTGCCATCAAATGAAGTTTTAGATGTTATACAAGAGAATATTCCAAATAAAAACAAAACACTTAAAACAGAAAAAACCCTTAACTTATTTAATTTCATACCACAAGTATATAATGATGTTGTTCCATTTACCAATAAAATCTACACACACTTTACTATCTATTTCTTTTAAATTATGAGTATTAAAATATTTCTGAAAACCTGTTAGTTTTATAATTATATATATACTGATAACTACCAATAGTAAAAGATTACGTTGTTCTCACTTATTCTTAAGATTTAAAGATACAAAAAACCCAACTATTGATACTACAATAGTTGGGTCTTCTGATAGTATCTAGAAGTTCAATTAATATCCTATAATAGGATGATCTTTCCAATAAGCAGCAGCTTTGTATGCAGCAACCGCAGATTCGGGCACTTCTATTGGAACATTAACTGGAATCCATCTCCTATTACTTTTTGGATTAAATCCATAAGTAAGAGGTGTTGTATGAGGAAATCGAACAGCTTTAACATTTGAAGAGTGATAAAATGTTTCTAATCCTAGATCATATACACTAGCTGGCATATTTATAACGCTCACAATGTTTGGAGTATTCCAAAATGCTTGAGTTGCAAGCTGTTCCAGCGTCATTCCTTCAGGAAAAATCACATTTTTCAATCCTAGCATATAACCAAATGCTCCCATGTTAATCAAATCGCATTCAATGGGAAGAATAACTGTGTTAATTTTTTGATTAGCACTCATATTAAATCCTCCAAATGCATTATTAGAAATCATTCTATTTCTGGGAGTAACATCTGTCAAATCTACATACGTTAGGTTAGGCATGTCATTTCTCATCACCGCAAAGTCAGCTGGGTCTATCACTCCCTTGAGTTTAATTCCTACAATATTCTCTTTCTGAGACTGTGTTAAGATTGTACCCAAAGTACCCTCCTCATCTACCGTAATAACCTCTACATCCTTACCCGCTTGTTTTATAGTAAGTGTCTCTTGAAGGCTACTTGCCTTATCCTTTATATAAATTTCAGCCGTACGCTCCAAAAAGTCTTTGTTTTCTGCTATATTCAGCACTAAGGTTTCGTCTGTTAAGGCTCTCGTAGCAGGAGTATATGTAACCCAGCTTCTAGCATTTCCAGGAATAATCACCTCAAAATCAACATT